>JBGTRS010000012.1:0-2540 GCA_041940665.1 Pyrinomonadaceae bacterium
AATACATATAAACGCCAACCGATAAAAACAATTCAATTTTAGTTTCAAGACCATAAAACCTTAAGTGAGATTTTTGTTCTTTGAATACCGCAAACGAAAAAGCAGAAAACTTGCATAAATCCGTGCTACTGGCGGAAACATTAGACTTACTCGCTCCCGGAGACGGTGAAGTCTATTTTGATGCAACGCTCGGCCTGGGCGGACATACGGAAGCGATCTTGGATTCGGCAAATTGCCGCGTGATCGGAATAGATCAAGACCTGGAAGCGATCGGCTTTGCCGAAAAGCGGCTGGAAAAGTTCGGCAAAAAATTGAAGGTTTTTCACGCCAATTTCTCCGAAATTAAGCAAGTGCTAAATATTGCCGGTAAAAGTGAGGTGGATGGCGTAATCGCCGATTTGGGCGTTTCTTCCTTGCAATTGGACAACCGGGAACGCGGTTTCAGTTTTCGTTCCGATGCTCCGCTCGATATGCGGATGAACGCCGATTCGGATTTGGAAACCGCCGCCGAATTGCTCGCAAGGCTTTCGGAAGAAGAGATCGCCGACATTATTTATAAGTTCGGCGAAGAAAGATTTTCGAGACGTATCGCGAGACGCATTGTTGAAAAAAGAAAAAAAGGCGAGCCGGTCGAAACGACTTTGGAACTTGCCGATCTTGTTAAAAGAAGCGTTCCGTTCAGCCGAAAAGATAAAATCCATCCCGCCACGCGAACTTTTCAGGCCTTGCGGATCGCCGTGAATAGAGAGATCGAGATATTGGAAGATTTTCTGCGGGACAGCATTGATTGTTTGAAAAATGACGGAAGGCTCGTGGTGATCACGTTTCATTCCCTCGAAGACCGCATCGTCAAACGGACTTTTCAGAATCTGAGCGGCCGGTGTTTCTGTCCGCCGAAGTTTCCGAAATGCGTCTGCGGAGCGGATAAAAAGGTTGAAATTTTAACGCGAAAACCGCTGGTTGCGAATGAGTCCGAACGGGCGGAAAATCCGCGTTCAAGAAGTGCGAAACTTCGGGCTTGCCGCAAATTAAGATGAAATTTACCTTGGAGATAACAGTATGAAAACAAGAACTAAAGCAGTAAAAAGAAACTCGAACGTGCGTCGCCAGAGCGATCCGCTGCCATTTAAATATGGTTTTTTGACCGTCATCTGCGGTTTGTTTCTTGTTTTCGGATTTTTTATGGCCGCCCGCTCGCATTTTGCGACGATGGATTACGGGATGAAAAATGCCAAACTCCGCCAGCAGATCGAAGAATTAAAATCGGAAAACCGCCGTCTACAGCTTTCCAAGGAGATGGCTCTGACTCCGGCTGAAATAAAAAAAGCCGCGAAAAAACTGGGCTTAACGACAATGACCGCCAGAAATATCGAAGTCGTCGGAGCGAAAAAGCCGGAAGAAAAAGAAATAAGAGTTACGGAAAACACGGAAACCGAATTGAAAACTTTTGCGGATGACAAACCGCAAGTCAATAGAAGCGAAAAAACTGAAAATATAAGTACGGAAAAGGACGCGAAAAAAACGGTGACGGAAAAGCGAAAAGACGGCAAAACGGAATCCGGAAAGATCAGAAATCAGATCGCCAAAAAATAATTTTTTTTCGATAATTTATGCCACGACGAAGAAATAAAACTACAAAAAAAAGAAAAAATCCGTCGCACTCGGTTTTTACGCGGTATATGCTGATCGTTGCGGTGTTTATTTTCTGGATCGCGGCGATCGGTGTGCGGCTGGTCCATCTGCAGGTCAATCAGCATGAATGGTTGCGTGAGCAGGCACTTGACCAGAGAACTTTTGAACAAAAGGAAAAGATGCTTCGCGGAACGATCTATGACCGCACGGACCGGGCTCTGGCGATGAGCATCAAGGTCAAATCGCTCTATGCCGACCCGACAAAAATTGACGATATCGAAAAAACGGCGGAAGCGATCACGTCCGTTTTGAAACTCGATAAAAAAGAAATTATCGAAGACCTCAGAACAGGTAAGGAAAATAACCGTCAGTTCGTCTGGATCGCCCGCAAGCTCGATGAAGCAGATTACAAGAAGGTCAATGAAAAACTTGTCGAAGAAAACTTAAAAAAATACGATCTGCCGAAATATGCCGGACTGCATTGGGAAGAAGAACAAAAAAGAAGTTATCCGTATAAAACTCTGGCCGCTCATATCATCGGTTTTACAAATTCCGAGCATCTCGGTCTGGCCGGAATCGAAATGTCGCAGGAAGATGTCTTAAAGGGCGAGGTCGTCAAACAGGTGCTCGAACGCGACCGGCTCGGAAGGGTTTACGACGAAACGGAAGTACAGAGAGAACCGCCGAAAAACGTCGTTTTGACCATCAGCAACTCGATCCAGTTCAAGACCGAGGAAGCCCTTGCCAAGGGAACGAAAAACGCCCGGGCAAAAACGGGCAAAGCCATCGTTTTAGACCCGAAAACCGGCGAGATTCTGGCGATGGCGAATTATCCTTCGTTCGATCCGAACGAGTTCAGAAAATTAGACCCGAAGGAGTTTAAAAACCGGGCGATTCAGGATAATTAT
>JBGTRS010000012.1:2554-21314 GCA_041940665.1 Pyrinomonadaceae bacterium
AAGCTGGTTACATACGGGGCGGCTTTGGAGGAAAAGCTGATCGAACCGGCCGGCGAAGTGGATTGCGGAAAAGGCGAGATCACGGTCGGCGGACATAAATTCAGGGATTCGCATTGCGTCGGAACGGTTTCATATTCCAAGGCGATGGCCCAGTCGAGCAATGTCGGGGCGATCAAAACGGGAATGCAGATCGGAAAGGATAAATTTTACCGTTACGCCCGTGAATTCGGGTTCGGAGAGAAAACCGGCATCCGTTTGCCCGCCGAAACGGGCGGAATTTTGCGTTCGCCGGAGCGGTGGAACGGCGATTCTTTGGCTTCGATGTCCATTGGTTATGAAATCGGAGTTACGGCTTTGCAAAGTGCTTTGGCTTTTGCGACTATTGCAAATGACGGTGTTAAAGTCCAGCCATATATTGTCAAAGAAATAAGAAAATCCGACGGACAGATCGTTTCGGCGGCCACGCCCGAAAAAGAGCGTGTGGTCAGTCCGGAAACCGCCCGGGATTTGCGTAAAATGCTGCGGCAGGTCGTTTTGGACGGAACGGCGAAAGCCGCTCAATTAAACGGCTACACATCGGCCGGAAAGACCGGCACGGCTTGGAAATACGACGCTGAAATAAAAGCAATCAATAAGAATAAATACGTTTCATCCTTTATCGGATTTGCTCCGGCAGATAATCCGCGGGTGGTTATTGCGGTCGTCATTGACGAACCGAAGGGAGCGTTCCGCAACGGCGGACAGGTTGCCGCTCCGGTTTTCAAAGAGATCGCCGAACAGATTCTGCCGGAGTTGAACGTCACGCCCGACGGCACGATGCCCGATGATACGGCTGATGATCCGGCGGAATTTGAAGATAACGAAAATCCCGGTCTGATTGATTCACAGGTTGCCGATTCGGATTTGGATGCGGAAGAAGAAACGGATTCAAAACCGAAGGTTTCAGCCGAAAGCAGAAAAACAAAGCCGGCGGATAAAAACAAAAAGCCGGAAAACAAAGCGAAGACCAATAAAAAAGCGGCGACCGCCGACCGCCGGGATAAAAAGAAAAAGAATTCAGGAGCAGCGAGAAAAACAGGAAAAGTTGAAACTTAAAAAAGCCATCGAATATATGAACGCCGAAGCGTCAAATTTATCCCCCGCTTTACTCGGATCGGAAGTAAAAAGGTTTGCTACCGATTCCCGCGAAGTAAATGCGGGCGAAGTATTTTTTGCATTCTCGCAACCCGAATTTAAGAACAATTGTTTTAACGGCGACTTTATGGATGCGACCGTATTCGTTCCGGCGGCGTTTGAAAAAGGGGCGGTGGCGGCAGTTATCCGACAAGATAGATTTGAAGAGCATAAAGAACAGCTCGAAAAATATTCTGACCGGCTTGTTTTTGCCGAAGACGTCATCGTGGCGTTTCAGGCTCTGGCTCATCACGTTTATTTAGACTGGAACAAGCCCGTCGTTGCCATCACGGGAAGTGCCGGAAAAACGACGGCGAAGGAATTGACCGCTCATGTTCTGGAAGCGGGCGGGCAGAAGGTTTTGCGGAACGAAAAAAATTTCAACAACGGTCTCGGTCATCCTCTGACAGTTTTGAAATTGGCGGAAGATGCCTCGTTCGACGTCGCCGTTCTCGAGATGGGAATGTCCACGCCGAACCGCGAGATTGCGAGGCTGTGCGAGATCACGCCGCCGGATCTGGCGGTCGAGTTGAACGTCCTGCCCGTTCACGTCGAACATCTCGGTTCGATCGAGAATGTGGGACGGGCGAAGGCCGAACTGGTCGAAGGCTTAAAGGAAAACGGCACGGCCGTTTTAAATGCGGATGATTTTCGCGTTTTGGAAATGCGAAATCTGCACAATGGAAAAAACATAACTTACGGCATTGAAACAGACGCCGATATAAAAGCGGAGAATATCGAAATGAAGCGATTTGGAGAGACACATTTTACCTTAAAAACACCCGACGGCGATGAACAGGTCGTTTTTCAGCTTTCGGGCAAACATAATGTTCTCAACGCTCTCGCCGCTTCCGCCGTCGGTTATGCATTCGGGATGACCGCGAAAGAAATTGCCGAAGCTCTTACAACGGTCGAGCCGCCCAAACAACGCGGCGAGATTCTGCGGTTTGCCGAAGGTTTTACCGTCATCAACGATTCCTATAATTCCAATCCGGCGGCACTTTTGAAAATGGTTAAAACCCTGAATGAAGGTGCCAAACCCGAAAATCGAAAGATTCTCATTGCCGGTGAGATGCTGGAATTAGGCAAAGACGAAAAAGAAATTCATCGCCAAACGGGAAAAGATCTGGCGGCGAGCGGAATTGATCTGCTTATCGGTGTCAGAAATCTGGCCAGGGATTTGGTTGAATCAGCGAAAGAAAACGGCTTGGAAAATGCTTTGTTCTTTGAAAGTTCGGAAGAAGCCGGAGATTTTTTATTAAAAGAAGTAAAACAGCACGATTTGATCTTAGTCAAAGGTTCGCGGGGTGTGCGGACTGAAAAAGTTATAGAAAAATTGGTTCAAAGTTCAGAGTTCAAGGTTCAAGGTTAGTTTCTAAAAAACAAACACTGATAACTGATAACTGGTAACTGATAACTGAATAGATGCTCTATTTTTTATTATACGAAATAATTTACAAGACCTACGGATCAAGTCCCGATTCGCCGTATCTCTATAAGGGGCTGAATGTAATTCAATACGTTACGTTCAGAACGGCGATGGCGACCATCACCGCCCTTTTGCTTTCGCTTCTGCTCGGCGGAAAAGTTATCAGAAAACTCAAGGAATTGAAATACGGACAGGAAATCCGCGAAGAAGGACCGGAATCTCATCAGGCGAAAAAAGGCACACCGACGATGGGCGGAGTTTTGATCATCGGTTCGGTTTTGATTTCGACGATTCTCTGGGCGAAGCTGGACAGCATCTATCTATGGCTGGCACTCGGTGCAACGATGCTTTTCGGTCTGATCGGTTTTGCCGACGACTATATAAAAATCGCCAAGAAAAGAAATCTCGGTTTGACCGGAAAACAAAAACTTCTGGGTCAGATCATCATCGCCATCGCCATCTGGGCAATTCTTTGGGCGTTTGTCAATTACCCCTGGAACGTCAGCATTCCGTTCTTTAAAGCGACCGCCGTTACGAATATCACCTGGGTCGGTCCGTGGATTTATCTGGTCTTTATCATTTTCGTTCTGCTCGGTTCTTCAAACGCCGTCAATTTAACCGACGGTCTGGACGGTTTGGCGATCAGCATAACCTTTATCGCGATGGCGGCTTTGACGGCTCTGGTTTATGTTTCGAGCGACGGACGGTGGGCGGAATATCTCGACATTACGCATAAACCGGAAGCCGCTCCGTTGACCGTTTTTTGCGGGGCGATGGTCGGAGCAAGTCTGGGATTTCTCTGGTATAACTCGCCGCCGGCCGAGGTTTTTATGGGCGATGTCGGCTCGCTGGCGATCGGCGGGGCGTTGGGAACGGTGGCAATTTTGACAAAGCAGGAGTTTATGCTCCTTTTTATCGGCGGCGTGTTCATACTCGAAGCCGTTTCGGTCATGCTTCAGGTCGTTTCTTTTAAGATGACCGGCAAACGCATTTTCAAAATGTCGCCGATCCATCATCATTTCGAATTAAAGGGCTGGAAGGAATCGAAAGTGGTTTTCCGGTTCGTGATAATTGCAATTTTGTTCGCACTTTTGAGTTTGGCTACTTTGAAATTGCGTTGAGGGTTTTTGGTCTTCGATCTTTGGTCTTTGAGGTTTTTATTGGCAATGAAAACTAATTTTGAAAATTTGGATATTTATAAACTTTCCGAAAAGCTATCAGATGAAGTTTGGTGCTTGGTTTTAAGTTGGAATCGTTTGGCTCAAGATACGGTCGGCATACAAATGATTCGCTCAACTGACAGCATCGGAGCAAACATTGCAGAAGGAAGCGGACGCGGAACAAAAAAAGATTACATCAGATTTTTGAAGATAAGTAGGGGCTCTTTGTATGAAACTAGACATTGGTTAAGGAGAGCGTACAAAAGAAAACTTTTAAAAGAAGACCAAACCAACGATTTGAAAAAAATAGTAGATGAGTTAACACCGAAGTTGAATGCATATATTCGAGCTGTCGAAAAATGAATTTTGAGAAAGAAAAACCAAAGACCAAAGACCAAAGACCGAAGACCCCAATGCAACTGCAAGGCAGAAAAACTTTAGTTTTAGGAGCCGGAAAATCCGGTGTCGAATCGGCACGGTTTCTGGCTCGGAAAGGTGCGACGGTCGCTCTGCACGACAAAAAAGAGATCGAAAAATGGTCGGATGAAGCACGATCTTTGAAAGAAAAATTCGGTGTCGGTTTGATTGACGGCAGACTGCCTTCGTGGCTGCTCGATCAAATTGATCTGGTCGTCATTTCGCCCGGCGTGCCGACTTCGGTCATTCCGGCGAAATATGTCGAACGCAAAGACGGCGAGGTGATCGGCGAGGTCGAACTCGCTTATCGTTTTATGAACGGCCGCATCGTCGGGATCACCGGGTCGAACGGCAAAACGACGACGACGAGCCTCATCGGCGAACTTTTGAATAATGCCGGAATCGAAACGCTCGTCGGCGGAAATATCGGGACGACGCTTTTGTCTTTGGCGGAACAAACGACCGAAAATTCCTGGACGGTTGTGGAACTTTCGAGTTTTCAGCTCGAAACGATCAGGAATTTTCGCCCGAATGTCGGGATCTGCCTGAACGTTACGCCGAATCATATGGATCGCTACGATCTCTTTACCGATTACGCGGCGGCCAAACACCGGCTGTTTATGAATCAGACAGCGGAAGACTTAGCGGTTTTAAATGCCGATGATGAAGTGACGAATTCCTGGGCGAAAGGCTTAAAGGCAAATGTAACGCTTTTTTCTACCGCCAAAGATTTGGACGAAGGTTTGTTTTTACGCGGCAGAGATTTGGTCGCCAGAGCGAACGGCAAGGAAAAAGTTTTGACAACCAGAGACGATATGACTTTGCGGGGCATTCATAACGTCCAGAATGTTCTGGCAAGTTTAGCGGCGGGACTCGCCTGCGGCTGCGATCCCGATTCGATGAAAGAAACGATTCGGAATTTCAAAGCCGTCGAACATCGGCTCGAATTTGTTTCTGAAATTGAAAACGTGAAATTTTATAACGATTCGAAAGCGACGAGCGTTGATGCGACCTTGAAAGCCCTTGAAGCACTCGCGGAAGAACCGGGAAAGATAGTTTTGATCCTAGGCGGTTTGGGAAAAAACGCACCCTATGCACCGCTGGAAAAGTTGATTGAAAAAAAAGTCAGAAAATTGGTTCTGATCGGCGAAGATGCCGGCAATATCGAATCGCAGTTAAAACACGCGGCGGAGATCGTCCGGGCGGTTTCGATGAAAGATGCCGTGCGAAAGGGATTTGAAAACGCGGAAAAGGGCGACTCGGTTCTGCTTGCTCCGGCCTGTGCGAGTTTTGATATGTTCAAAAGTTTTGAAGAACGAGGGCGTGTTTTTAAAAAAGAGGTTGCCGGATTGAATTTGAAAAACAAGGCGGGTGAAGCGGTATGAAGATTTATTTTTTGATTGTTTTCGTTCTTTTCGCCGTCGTCCAGGCTGAGTCGCAATGCGGCAAGAAAAAAAGCGAAAAGCCGAAGGAAGATAAGACGATGACGAAAAATATTGATGATATTCAATATAAGGATTTGCCCGACGATGCGAAATTGACGGATGAAGTTCGCGTCAATGAATTGAACGAAAAAGGCGAGGTCATCGGTTATACGACCGTTACGGTCGAACAAAAACTCCGCGAGATCGGTGCGAAATACCTTGACGGAAAATTGGTTGACAAAAACGGCCGGGAAATCCGCTTCTTTAAACCGCTCGTTCGCGGTATGTCGGAAGGTTTTGAAAAAGACGAGGAATTCCGCCAGTCGGAAGAAAAAAGACTGAATGATTTGAAAGAAAAATTTACGGTGATCGAGATTTTTGTAAATCCTTTGAAGGTTTTATAGGGGAAAAGCTGATAGCTGATAGCTATTAGCCGATAGCTAAAAAATGGCAAAAAAACTGCGGACAGATTGGTTTATGTTTGCGATAACGGCGGCGTTGGCGTTGTTCGGTGCGGTGATGGTTTATTCCGCATCGGCGATGATCTCTTTACGCGAAACTGGTGGCGAAACGCAGTTTGCCTATTTTTTCAAGCAGTTCGGATTTACGGCCATCGGACTTGCCGGGATGTTTGTCCTCAGCAAGGTAAATTACAAAATCTATCAAAATCCTCTGGTCGTTTATGGATTTTTAGCGATAACCGTGATCTTGCTCGCTTCGGTTTTTGCATTTCCGGAGATCAACGGAGCGAGACGCTGGATCAGGTTTCCCGGATTTTCGTTTCAGCCTTCGGAGATCGCCAAAATCGCTCTGCCGATCTTTTTAGCGTATTTTTTGACAAAGAACGAAAACTCGGTCGGCGAGATCCGCGAAACCGTTCTGCCCTGTGCTTTGGTTTTGGCAATCCTGGGCGGTCTCATATTTTTTGAACCCGATCTCGGCACGGTCATCGTGCTGTGTGCAGTTTTTGTCAGCGTATATTTTGCGGGCGGGGCGAAAATTCTGCATCTCGCGGTCGTCACGATCGGTTTATTGATCGTCGGCGGTCTCGCGCTTGTGCTTGCCCCGTGGCGGTTTGAAAGACTTCTGGCGTTTCTCGATCCGTTCGCCAAATCCGATACTTCCGGGTATCAGGTCGTCCAATCGCTTTACGCCATCGGTTCGGGCGGAATTTTCGGCGAAGGATTCGCCCGCGGACAGCAGAAATTATTCTATCTGCCGTATCCGTATTCGGATTTTATTTTCGCCGTCGTCGGTGAGGAATTCGGACTTGTCGGAACGCTGGCAGTTGTGCTAGCATTCGGGATTTTGCTCTGGCGTGGAACGCGGGCGGCTCTGCTGGCTCCCGACCGTTTCGGAATGCTTTTGGGCATCGGGTTGATAACGGGAATTATCGTGCAGGCACTGTTTAATATCAGCGTCGTCATCTCGATCCTGCCCGCTAAAGGAATTCCGCTCCCGTTCATATCCTACGGCGGCACCTCGGTGATCATTTCACTTTTTGCCGTCGGGATTTTGCTGAACATATCGCAGCACGCCGGATTTATTTCGTTTGAGGATGGGTTTCATACGACGCGGACACCGCGAAGCGAGAGGAAAAAGACCGTCAAGCGAAAAACGACGAGGCGAAAGAAAGATTTGAAATAGATTTTTTTTGAAAGCAAGAGTTTTATAAATGTGCCAAAGGCACAATTAGATAATAGCCTAGCCATTTATGGCTGGGAATAATTGAAAAAAAAATTGCAAGTCCCGTAGGAACGGCAGAACATCAATGAATAAAAATTTCTGTTGTCCCTTCAGGACTCCGATTATTTATTCGAATTAACCTGGCGATAAATCGCCAGGCTATTATCCAAAGTCCGCTTTGCGGACTGTTTGAAATATCAAAACTGTTTGTAGCCAAAAATTTATGGCTATTCAACAATATGAAAGTTCTGATCGCCGCCGGAGGAACGGGCGGACATATTTATCCGGGAATTGCCGTCGCCAAAGAGATTTTGCGGCGGGATGAGAAGTCTTCGGTTTTGTTTGTCGGAACCGAACGCGGATTGGAAGCGAGAATCGTTCCCGAAAATGGTTTTGACGTTTCGTTCATTGAAAGTAAAGGCTTAAAAAGCGTCGGATTGATTGGCAAATTAACCGGATTTGCGATTTTGCCGAAAAGTTTTTTGCAGGCTCGAAGGATTCTTCGGGAATTCAAACCCGATGTCGTCGTCGGGGCGGGCGGATATGTGACGGGGCCTGTTTTGATGATGGCGAGTTTTTTAAAAATTCCGACGTTGGCGATGGATTCCAACGCGTTGCCGGGGTTTACGAATCGGCAACTGGCACGTTTTGTAACCAAAGCCGCTCTTACGTTTGAAGAAGCCTTGCCGTATTTCGGCAACAAGGGAATCGTCACGGGAAACCCCGTTCGCAAAGAGTTTTTTGAAATCGAGCCGAAGGAAAGAGGTGAAAAAATCAATCTTTTATTATTCGGCGGTTCGCAAGGAGCAAGAGCGATAAATCTGGCGATGATCGAAGCCTTGAAGTTTTTGAGTAATAAAAAAGGAAAACTGAGCATTACACATCAGACGGGGAAATTGGATTTTGAAACGGTCAAGAAAGGTTATGCGGAAAACGACTGGAGCGAAGCCGACATCCGCGAATATATTTCCGATATGGTTTCCGAGTTTGAAAAAACGGATCTGATAATTTCAAGGGCCGGGGCGACGACCTGTGCGGAAGTGGCGGCCGCCGGAAAGGTGGCGATTATGATCCCCTTGCCGACCGCCGCCGACGATCATCAACGCAAGAACGCCGAAGCCCTCGAAAAAGGCGGTGCGGCCAAAATGATCCTGCAAAAGGATTTGACCGGCGAAAGTTTAGCGGAAGTTATCAAAGAATTTATCAATTCGCCGGAGAAGATTTCGGAAATGGAAAAAAACGCCAAGAAGATGGCAAAGGAAGATGCGGCATCGGCCACGGTTGATTTAATTGAACAGTTAGCAAAGGAGCGTAATGCGTAATTCGTAATACGCGATTCGCTCAAGAAAAAGAAACGAATTGCGTATTACGAATTACGTAAAACGAAGAAACGAATGTTTCGTCACGTAAAAAACATACATTTTATAGGTATCGGCGGGATCGGGATGTCCGGCATTGCGGAGGTTTTGTGCAATCTCAAATTCAATGTGACGGGTTCGGATCTGAACAGGTCGAAAAATACCGAACGGCTCGAAAACATTTTCGGCATCAAGGTCTTTGAAGGTCACGCGGCGGAAAATATCGGCGATGCCCAAGTCGTCGTCTATTCATCGGCGGTAAAGAGCGATAATCCTGAAATTCAGGCGGCGAAGGATAGGAAGATTCCGATCATACCGAGAGCGGAAATGTTGGCGGAATTGATGACCTTAAAACCTTATTCGGTCGCGGTTTCCGGTTCGCACGGAAAAACTTCGACGACCTCGATGGTTGCAACCGTTTTGGGTTACGCCGGATTTGATCCGACAACGGTGGTCGGCGGCGTCGTTGACACTTTAGGTTCAAACGCCAAACTCGGTAAAAGCGATTGGTTCGTCACGGAAGCCGACGAAAGCGACCGTTCTTTCCTGATGCTTTATCCGACCATCGCCGTCGTCACGAACATTGACCGCGAACATATGGAATCCTACAAGGGAATGGACGATGTGATGCAGTGCTTTACGGACTTTTCGAACAAAGTGCCGTTTTACGGGGCGAACATCTTATGTCTCGACGACAAAAACGTGCAGTCGATCATTCCGAACTTAAAACGCCGGATCATCACCTATGGGTTCAGCCGGCAGGCCGACGTTTCGGCTCACGACATAAAATACGGCAATAATTTCGGGTCGAAGTTTCGCGTTTTTAAGCGAGAGCAGGAACTCGGCGAGATACATCTTCCGGTGCCGGGAAAACACAATGTCTATAACGCTCTGGCGGCGACCGCCGTCGCTCTGGAACTGGAGATTCCGTTTGAAAAGATCGCCGAAGCGTTTGAAGGGTTCAAGAATGCCAACCGCCGTTTTCAGTTCAAGGGCGAAACCGGCGGCATCAAGGTTTTTGATGATTACGGACATCATCCGACCGAGATTCTGGCAACGCTCGAAGCGGCGAAAAACAGTTCCAACGAGAGAAGAATCGTCGTTGTTTTCCAACCGCACCGCTACACGCGGACTGAGGATCTGATGGAGGATTTTGCGAGGTCTTTTAACAACGCCGATGTGGTTTATCTGCTCGATATCTATCCGGCGAGCGAGCATCCCATCGAAGGCATCACGGCGGAAGTTTTAGCCGGAAAGATCGAGGAGTTCGGCCACAGAAATGTACAGTATATCGGCGGAGTCGAAACAGCCGCCGCAAGGGTTTGCGAAAATTTGGAAGAAAACGATTTGGTAATAACGCTTGGAGCGGGAAGCATCACGAAACTTTCCGATGAAATTTTAGACCTTTTAAGGAGCAAAAATGGCTAGAAGAAAAACGACCAGACGTAAAACCGGAACAACTGCCGCAAAGACTCGGCGGAAAAGAACGACGACCGCGGCCGCCGCATCGCGACGCAAAAAAAGTCCGAGCAAGATCGTGAATTTTTTCGTGCCGATGTTCTTTATCTTTTGTATTTTATTCTGTTTGGGATTTCTGCTTTTTATGGGCTATCAGACGGTTACCGCGTCTTCGTTTTTTGATATGGAAGAGGTTGAACTGCAAGGCGTTCAAAACATAAAGGAAGACCGGATAAAACAGATCGTTAAATCGCATACGACTCAGACGGGTGTCTGGAACGCCGATATCGAGGCAATCAAAAAAGATGTCGAAAATTTCAAATATGCCAAGGAAGTAAGTGTTTCAAGGGTTTTGCCCGATACGGTTCGCGTCGTCGTCAATGAAAGAAAGCCGGTCGCCATCGTCAGAATTGACGGAAACGATTTTTGGTCGGATGAAGAGGGTTTGATCCTGGACAAAGCTTCGGGTAAAAGCGGACAACGTCCGCCGTTCGTGATGTTCGGTTGGGATCAGGGCGATTCTGAGAGAGCAAAAGAGTTGAACAAAAAGCGGGTCGCTCTTTATCTTCAGCTGATTGACGATTGGAAAAGCTTTGATCTGGCCAGCCGCGTGAAAGCGATCGATCTTTCCGATCTGCGTCAGCCCCGTGCGATTATCGGGAATTCTGCGGACCCGGTCGAGATCCGGATCGAGGGCGAAAGTTATGCGAAAGCCTTACAAAAGGGCATCGAAACGGTGGCAAATTCGGACGATTGCGTTCCGGCCTATATCATTACGGACGGAAGCAGGACTATAAAAGGAGAATGTAAATCTTAAACGGCAAAAGATTCGAGATATGATAAATCATTCGATACAAGCAGTTGGTTTAGACATCGGCACGAGCCGCGTCCGGTGCGTGATCGGGGAGCCGGAAGACGACGGCAAAATGAGCATCATCGGCATCGGTCAGGCGGAATCGAAAGGTCTCCGCCGCGGCATCGTGACGACGACAAACGCCGTCACCGAGGCGATCAAAAAAGCCGTTGATGAAGCCGAACGGGTCAGCGGTCTGGAGATTCAGATGGCGACGGTCAATCTTTCGGGCGAACATCTGCAGGGCGAAAACAAAAGCGGAGTCGTCGCCGTGGCCGGTTCGGGACGCGAAATCACGGATGAAGATGTCGAACGGGCGATTGATTCGGCGACGGCGATGCAGTTGCCCGCCGGTTGGGAGATCGTTGACCGTCTGCCGCAGGAATTTATCATTGACGGACAGGACGGCATCATCGAGCCGGTCGGAATGCGTGGAGCGAGACTGGAATCTCACGTTCACGTCGTGACGAGTCCGAGTGCCGGAAGTCAGAACATCATCAAAGCCGTTCATAATTCGGGGCTCGAGATCGAACAGATGATTCTCGAACCGTTAGCGGCGGCGACCGGAACTCTGAGCGATGAAGACCGCGAATACGGCTGTGCTCTTGTCAATATGGGGGCGGAAATCACCTCTCTGATGATCTTCGGCCGCGGGGCGGTTCAGCACACGGCGGTTTTTCCGTTCGGCGGAATGAATTTTACAAAAGATATTGCGACGGGTTTAAGGGTTTCGATCCAGGACGCCGAACGGATCAAACGCGAAACGGGTTGCGTGGCGAACTATCTGATGGATGAGGATGAAAAAGAGGATATCATCGAGATCACGCCCGTCGGCCGAACCGAAACGAGACAATTAACAAAGGAAATTTTGACGGACATCTTGCAACCGCGGGCGATCGAACTTTTGCAATATATCGCCAGAGAGGTTGTCAATACAAATGCCCAGATTTCGAGCGGCGTAATTTTAACGGGCGGCAGTGCCTCGATCCGCGGGGTCGTCGAGGTTGCCGAACAGGTTTTTGATGCTCCGACGAGGGTCGGTTTTCCGCGTGAAGATCTCTTCGGCGGATTGGTTGATGAATTGGAAAGTCCCGAATGGTCTGTGGCCATTGGACTTGCTTTAACTTCGATGCGTTCGCAAATTCGCGAGTATAACTCCGGCGGCAAGTCGCCGACTCGCAAAGTTGCCGAATGGTTTGAAAATTTTCGAGGAAAATTTAGATAAATTTAACATTTGGACTAGATTTTAACCCCAAATCGTTGTATGCTATTTCGCCATAAGCACAATATCTTGTTGCAATCGGCTGAAAAGCAAAATACCTCGAAAACACCACGAGTTCTACTAAAAACTTAATAAAAAAGGAAGCTATAATAATGAGCGACGGTCTTCAAAATAATAAAAAATTGGAAATTTATATGGACGAGCCACCCATCACGGGGGCAAAGATCAAGGTCATCGGTGTCGGCGGCGGCGGCAGTAACGCGGTTAACCGGATGATCGAAGCGGGAGTGCAGAACGTGGAGTTTATTGTTGCCAACACGGACGTGCAGGCTTTGGAAGCATCGAAGGCACCGATGAAGATACAACTCGGTTCGCATCTGACCCGAGGTTTGGGGGCCGGTTCAGACCCGAACATCGGTCGCCAGGCCGCCCTTGAAGACACGGAAAAGATCATGAATTTCCTCGAAGGCTCGGATATGGTTTTCGTGACCACCGGACTCGGCGGCGGAACGGGCACGGGAGCCGCTCCGGTCATCGCCGCTCTCGCCATCGAGATGGGCATCCTGACGGTCGCCGTCGTCACCAAACCCTTTACCGTCGAAGGGAAGAAGCGGATGGATCAAGCGGAAAAAGGACTCGCCGAACTTCGCGGATGCGTTGACACGATCATCACGATTCCGAATTCCAAACTCAAGGAAGTCGAAGACCGGATCACCATCAAACAGGCTTTCCAGCGAGCCGACGATGTTTTATTGCAGGCCGTCAAAGGCATTTCGGATCTGATCACCGTGCACGGCGAGATCAATCTCGATTTTGCCGATGTAAAATCGGTGATGCAGGGAAAGGGCGTAGCACTGATGGGCATCGGCCATGGCAAGGGCGAAGGGGCGGCGATCAAAGCGATGCGGGCGGCGATCGATTCGAAACTGCTCGAAGAAAATTCCATCAAGGGGGCGAAAGGTGCTTTGATAAATATTACGGGTTCGGAAAACACCCCGCTCAATGAGATCGAAGAAGCTCTCGGTTTGATCTATGAAGAGGCCGCCGATGATGCCGTCATAATTTTCGGCACGGTTTACAGCGAGACGGAAGAAGATGAGATCAAGATCACCGTCATCGCGACGGGTTTTGAAAACGAGGTTGCCACGAGAGGTTTGACCGATCAGGAAAGGGTTGAAACAAAAGCGGTCGGACAGGCTTCTCCGCAAAATTTCGGCAACGTTCCGCGTCCGACTCCGCCGCCGCCGGCTTCTCCGCAGAATGACGATGACAATAATGAAGATCTGGATGTACCGACGTACATCCGCCGACAGGCTGATTAAAATATGAAAACTTATTTACATCCTGATAAATTTGAAAATTTACCTCGCGGGCTTTCTCAAGAACAAAAAAATATGAAAGATAAATACAAAAAAAATTATCCGCCGCAGAGGTTGCCGAAATACGAAAATACGCCGAAAAAACAACCGCCGCCGGCGAATACATATGCCGAAACTTACTATTATAAAAAGCAGATGGATGCCCGCACCGAAATGGTTTTTATTTTGCAGGACGGTGAGGAAATTGAAGGCATTATCGAATGGTATGATAAAAACACATTAAAGATAACGCGTCAGGATGCTCCTAATATTCTGCTGTTTAAACATAATATCAAGTATTTTTTCAAGGCGGAGGAAAAAGAAGAGGCCTGATCTTTGTAAAATAAAAGTTTGGAAATGTTTAGTGAATAATAATGTTAAAGAAGATGCTTTCCAGCCGAAAATCGGGATAACCATGGGCGATGCCGCCGGAATCGGGGCGGAAATCATTCTGAAAGCAATTAGCGACGAAAGTTTAAGAAATTTATGTCTGCCCGTAATTATCGGAAATACAAAATTTTTAACGGCAACCGCCGATGATTTAGGCATTGAATTTGATTTTGTTGAAGTATCAGGTGACCAAAAAATTTCTCCCCGCAGTTCTTCTGTAATTATTTACAATTTGGATAATTTGAACGAGGCGTTTCCGGTCGGCCAAGAATCCGCCGTTGCCGGGAGAGCCTCGGCCGAATATATCGAAACCGCCGTTGATCTTTGGAAAAACGGCGAAATTGATGCGGTCACAACCGCTCCGATCAATAAAAGATCGCTCAATATGGGCGGTTATGATTTTCCCGGACATACGGAGTTTTTGGCGGATCTGACCGGCACGAAAGATTTTGCGATGAGTTTTTTTGCCGATAAACTGCGGGTTGTTCTGCTTTCGACGCACGTATCGTTAAAAGAGGCGATCGGTTCGGTCAAAAAAGAAAAACTCGTCCGATTGATAAAATTTACCGACCGGGAACTTTCCAAACTTCTTAAAAAGGATGTCCGTCTGGCCGTCGCGGGGCTCAATCCCCACGCATCCGAAGGCGGAATGTTCGGAACGGAGGAAATGGCGGAGATCGAACCGGCGATTTCGGAATGCCGCGAAACATACGGAATTGATGTGGAGGGAGCGTTTTCCGCCGATACGATCTTTTTAAGGGCCTTTCAGGGCGAGTTTGATGCGGTCATTTCCTGTTATCACGATCAGGCGACGATCGCGGTCAAATGTCTCTCGTTCGGAGCTTCGGTAAATGTTACCCTGGGTTTGCCTTTGATCCGGACATCGGTCGATCACGGTACGGCTTTCGATATCGCCGGAAAAAACATCGCCGATGAGTCGAGTTTGAAGGTGGCCGTAAAACTGGCGGCTGATCTTGTAAATATTCATAGAAATAAGGCATAAAATCCGGATGTCTGGTAGAATGTCTAAAATTGTTCAAAAATTTAAATTTTAATGAGTGAAGAACAAAAGGAAACTTCCAATCAAATTTTAATTGCCGACGACGATCCCGCGATCTTGAGATTGGTCAAAGCAATTCTGGAAAAAGAAGGCTATACGGTCGTTTCCGCCCGGGATGGCAAAGAAGCCTTTCAACTTCTGCAATCGGGTGAGGAGTTTGTAGCGGCTGTTTTTGATGTGGTGATGCCTTACATACAGGGAACCGAGCTGGTCAAATATATGCAGAAAGACACGCGTTTGAGGGAAATTCCCGTGATTATGATGACCGCCGAGCAAAATCCGAAATTTTTGGCGGAAAGTGTCCAGTCCGGAGCGGTCGCATTTTTGCCGAAACCCTTTACGCCCTCGCAATTAAAAAATATGTTGCAGGTTTTTATACAAAAAAAACAAGGAGTGTGAAGATTTAGAATCCGACTTTTTCTTGACGAAACACAATCCGAGTGATAATTTTCAAATCAAGACTTTTACAAAGGAACCAGATTTTTTAAGGAGCGGAAATTTTGTGTCAAAACGCAAACTGCTGTTGGCAGACGATTCAATTACAATTCAGAAAGTAGTCAATCTAACTTTTGCAGATGAAGGGATTGAGGTTATTGCCGTCAGCGACGGAAACTCCGCCATGGATAAATTGCGGGAAGATTCGCCCGATCTGGTTATGGCGGATGTCAATATGCCCGGTTTGAACGGCTACGAGATCTGCGAAAAGATCAAACAAGGCGAAGCCGGCAACGGCACGCCGGTAATTCTGCTGGTCGGTTCGTTCGAACCGTTTGATGAAGACGAAGCAAGACGGGTCGGAGCGGACGATTATCTGACCAAACCGTTTCAGTCGATCAGCCAGTTGGTGGAAAAAGTTTCATATCTGCTTGATCTGGAAGGCGGTATCCCGGACGAAGAACTGGATGACACGGCGGAAATGCCGTATGTCAACGAGCCGGCCACAGCCTCTGAAGAAACAGCATCGGCGGAAGAGGATTTTGCGGCTGAAACTTCGGATGAGATCGGCGATCTGTCCAACGAATACGACGATGAAATGATCCAGACCGATCAGGTCGGAAGTCTTCCGATTGATGAAACGGTCAAATATGAAACAGCGTCCGAACTTTCCGGCCTCGGATCTGATGATGAGGAGATCGAAGAATATTCTGTTACTACGGAAGTTGAGGAAATAGAATATCGGGAAACGGAAGAGTATTCCGTCGAATACACGGCCACCGGGTCCGAAATAGAGGATAATGAGGAAGATGATGGTTCGGAATTTGAGGATCATAATCAAACCCAGCCTCTGACTCAAGCCGATCTTCGTGAACTTTCGTTGAACAGGTCTTCGGAAGAATATGAGGCTGAAATTGAACGGGAAGATGAAGAAACGCCGGCCTTCGGAGTATTTGAGCCGGAACAGGATGAAGATGCCGAAGATGAAGAAGTAGCGTATGAAACCGAAGTTGAAGAAATGGCATATGAAACCGAAGTTGAATCTGAGGAAACGATTTCATATCTTTCCGAAGATGAATCTTATGTTCCTGACGTTGAAGAAGAGTTTTCGGAAGGTCCCGCCGTGGATCTGCCGATGCCCGAAGCCGCTTCGATTCTGAGTTTTGATGAAGAAAACCCGCTGGACCTGCCGCCTTTGGAAGGCGGTTCCGAAACGGAATCAACGCCGGAATTCGAAACTGCCGAAGCTGAAACTGCCGAAGCCGGGTCGGTTGAATCAAATGAAACAACCGTCCGCGAAGAGGTCGGCGAATACGTCCGGGCGACCGAACAAGATATTTCCGATGAAATGGTCGAAGCGATTACGCAAAAGGTGATGGACAGGCTTTCGGAAAAAGCCGTGCGGGAGATCGCCTGGGAAGTCGTGCCGCAGATGGCCGATCTGATCATCAAAAAAATGGCGGAAGAAAAAATGAAGGAGTAGCAGTTTAGATAAAGTTCTTGACCAAAGGTTAGTTTTTTCTTTCGAGATGAAAACTAACCTTTTAATTTTGTAATTTGAAAATCGGTGTTAGTCGTCCGACTGACACAATATATTGATTTAAGAGAGAAAATGGAAAAAGCATATAACCCGAAAGAAGCCGAACAAAATCATTATCAGCGTTGGGAAGAGTTGGGCTGTTTTAAACCCGAATCGAACGAAAACGAAAATGCCGAAACATATTCGATCGTCATTCCGCCGCCGAACGTCACGGGCAGTCTCCATATGGGACACGCTCTCCAGCATACGGTCATGGATGTTTTGATCCGCCGCAAACGTATGCAGGGTTTTAAGACTCTCTGGCTGGTCGGCACAGACCACGCCGGAATTTCGGTACAGAGAAAAGTCACCAAACAGATCGGTGAAGAACTCGGAAAAACCCCGCAGGAAGTCGGCCGGGAGGAATTTTTACGGCGGGCCTGGGCCTGGAAGGAAAAATACGGCGGAACGATCTTAAAGCAGATGCGGCGGGAAGGTGCCTCGGTTGATTGGACCCGCGAACGCTTCACGATGAGCGATGAACTGTCAAAAGCCGTTAGAAACGTTTTTATAAAACTTTACAATGAAGGCTGGATCTATCGAGGGGCGAGAATCGTCAACTGGTGCCCGAACGACCGCACGGTTTTGTCCGATCTGGAAATTCACGATCTGGAGAAAAAGGACGGGAAGTTGTATTTCCTCAAGTATCCTGTTTTGGAAGAAGGGGAGAAGGGGAGAAAGGGAGAAGGGGAGAATTTTCTTACTGTGGCGACGACGCGGCCGGAAACGATGCTCGGCGATACGGCGGTGGCGGTCAATCCCGCCGACGAAAGATTCAAAGATCTGATCGGCAAGATGGTTGATCTGCCTTTGACCGACCGCGAGATACCGGTCATTGCCGACGAATACGTTGATATGGAATTCGGCACGGGAGCGGTCAAGATCACGCCCGCCCACGATCCGAACGATTACGAAATGGGCGAACGGCACGATCTGCCGCAACTGAACGTAATGAACCTCGACGGTACGATGAACGAAGATGCCGGAGCGGATTTCAACGGTCTGGACCGCTACGAAGCGAGAAAATTGGTCGTCGAGAAATTTGAAGAACGCGGTCTTTTGGAAAAAATTGATGATTACGAAATGGTTCTGCCCGTCTGCGAGCGTTGCAAAACGGTGGTTGAAACGCTCATCTCGACGCAATGGTGGGTAAATATGAATGAAATGCGTGATCTTGCTTTGGAACTGAAAAATGAAAAAGATTATCCGCGTTTTACCCCGCACAATCCGCATACCAAGGTTTATACCGATTGGCTTGAAAATCTGAAAGATTGGACGATCTCCCGCCAGCTCTGGTGGGGACATCAGATACCCGCCTGGTATGACGAAGCGGGCAATGTGTTTGTCGCCGAATCGGAAGAAGAAGCCGTCAAACAAGCCGGAACTTCGGATTTGACGCAGGACGAGGATGTTCTCGACACGTGGTTTTCCTCATGGCTCTGGTCGTTTTCAACAATGGGTTGGACGGGAGAAGAAGATGGGGAGAATAATTCTTTAATTCAAAATGATTAGTTAAATACTCTTAAATAAGGTAAGTTTCTTTTTATCTCTTCATTTCTTTATAAATAGAATTATAAGAACCCAGCTCTTAAATAACCGTTGTAAATAAGCAACAAATATTATCAGCTCGCGATGGAGTTCCGGTTATGAATGGAGGAAATAAAAAAACACAAATCTATCCGTACGATGATACAAATGACCCCAAATAAAAATCATCAGTTGTTGGTGGTAAGTAACTTATTATTTTAAGTAACATTT
>JBGTRS010000013.1:0-17895 GCA_041940665.1 Pyrinomonadaceae bacterium
CCGAAAAATCAACACCGCCGAACAACCCTTTGCTTTTGCTGTCAAAGTTGTTGGCTTCGGAAACCCCGGGCTGTAGAGTGGCGAGTTGGACAAAACTTCTTCCGTTCAGCGGTAATTCCCGAACCTGCTCTCCGGAGACGATCTCACCGACCGCTCCGGTTTCCGTTTCGACTTTGACCTGATCTGCCGTTATTACGACGACCGCTTCCACCTCACCAACCTCTAACACTACATTCTGTCTCGTTATATTCGCAACATTGACAGTTACGTTGTTGACGACGCTTTCCTTGAAACCGGTTTTTGAAACAGAAATACGATAGATTCCGACCGGCAGGTTCGGAATACTGTAGTTTCCGTCCGTACTTGTTGTCACCCTGCGTTTTTCCCCCGTATCAACCTTTGTTGCCGTTACGGTGGCGGCGGCCATCACGGCACCACTCTGATCGGTAACATTGCCCGTAATCTGTCCGGATGATGCGGTTTGGGCAGGTGTAACTCCCGGCAATAGCACCATACAGAACATTATCGATAATGCCGTTACAATTTTTGTTAATACATTTCCAAGCGGTATGACTTCGTAGATCGTTTCACTTCGACAAGGATGTATTTTATTCATAGAAAATCCTCCGAACTTATTTGATTTAGTTTTTGATTACTTGGCATCACAAACAAGCATTCCTCCCAGAACACCGCTTGAAATAACCGGCAGAGAAGTCATTTTTTTAACTTCCTTAGATATAAAAAAAATAAAACTGCAAAAATAGGATAATGTCTTCAGATTTCCAGAATCTTTTCATCTAAAAAAATACTTTGTTGTATAACTATACAAAAGCTCTCAAAAAAATACTTAAATTTCTGAAAAAATAGAAAAAATTTTGAAAATTTTATAATTAACTTTGTTGTATGACCTTACAAAAGGTATTACAATTAAGTTACATTGTCAAGAAAATTTCACTCTTTTTTCGAAATTTACACTGAAAAGAGCCGAGTTCTTTTGGTTTTCTATCTTTGTTTATTAAAAAAAATCCGGTTTTGCCGGAACTTAGGCCGATATGGTGGAGGCAAATTTTGAAGCCAGAAAAAGGCTCAGTGCTCCCATCGCATTGGAATCATCCCCAAACTTCGATTTGACCAGATTGGTCGAATGATATTCTCGGCAGATACAACTTTCGATGGCCGATATCAAATCATCTTCGATCAAAGACCACGCATCGGTTATATTGCCGGCGATGATCACCGATTCGGGACCGATCGCCTGAATTATGTTGGCAATTCCGATTCCCAGATACTTTGCCGTTTCACTGATTGCCTGACGGGCATTTTTATCTCCTTCGATCGCTAGTTTAACGACATCTTCGGAAGTTATCTCGGATGTTTTTCCATTGTTCGTAACCAATTTCAAATATCTCGCTTTGATCGCCCGATTGGAAGCAAAAGCCTCCCAGCATTCACGGCTTCCGGTCGCACATTTGACCGGTGCTCCCTGTCCGATGGTCATATGACCGAATTCTCCGGCGGTTCCGTTTTTTCCCTGATAAACCTGACCGTCAAAAACAATTCCGGTGCCGATTCCTTCTTCAACCAGAATGGTTATAAAATCGCGGTTTTCGCTGATTTCCGAAGCTTGGCCGAACCAGAGTTCGGCTAACGCCACGGCATTGGCGTCGTTATCGGCTTTGACGGGCAAACCCAATTCCGCTTCAAGATTTTCAACGATGGTCAGATCTCTCCATGTGAAATGCGGAACAAAATAGGCGACGCCTTCCTTAAAATCAACCACGCCGGGCAAGCTGATTCCGACGCCTTCGATGCTTCCGCCGTTTTTGGTTATCAATTTTCGGGAATACTCGACGATTCTCGCAAAAGTAACTTCAAAATCGGGATGCGTTTCAAACTCTTCGCGATCAATGATTCTTCCCGAAAGATCGCCCGTCACGATGATCGTCCGATCGGTCATCACGGCAATTCCCAATGCGACCGGCTTCAGCGTTTTGAGTGTCAGAAGTACCGGCGGACGACCGCCGCTCGATTCCCCGTAAAATTCGTTGATTAATCCCGAGTCTTTTAATTCCTGAACGATCAATGAAACAGTCGAACGCTGGAGGGCGGTTTTCTTGGCAATATCCGAACGCGAGATCGGTGCATTCTCGCGAACATAGTTCAGGATTATGCGGCGGTTAATATCCCGAACCGTATTTGAACGGGCGACATTTGTATTTTTCAGATCAATACGTTTCACATTTTCCCCCTTAAAGTATTTTTAAACGGAACCGGTGAAATATAAGGCAAACGATTTTCAAAAACCAATAAATGATCAAAGTTCATAAGAATAAAAAAACATCCGTTTTGCCGATACGAAAATAATTTTTTAGGATTTCCGCCCGAGCATATCGAGACCGACGGCGGCGACCAGAATCGAGCCTTTGATCAGCTCCTGCATAAAATCGGGCAGGTTCAGCAAACTCATACCGTTGTCGAGACTGGCCATAATCAATGCTCCGAGACACGCTCCGAAAACCGTTCCGCGTCCGCCCATAAGGCTTGTTCCGCCGATCACGCAGGCGGCGATCGCATCGAGTTCAAGCAGAGTTCCCGCATCGGGCGTAGCGGCGGCGACCCGGGCCGTATAGATCAAGGAGGCGATTCCCGTGAACGCACCGAGAATCGCAAAAACCTTCAGTACGACCAACTTATTATTTATTCCTGAAAGTCTGGCCGCTTCGGCATTGCCGCCGATGGCGTAGATATAGCGTCCGAAGGTCGTGTTGTTGGTGATAAAGAAGCCTAAAAACGCGATCGAAAGAAAGATCATGACGGCCACCGGAACTCCTTCATAGGAACTCATAACCATCACAAAGAGGGTTACGCCGACGGCATAAAAAGCGTTTTTGATCGCTTGTCCGCCGATTGATTTGCGGATCTCTTCGTCTTTACTTTGTTTTAAAACGGCGGCTATCGTTACGGCCGTAAAGATGAACACCAATAACAGCAAAACCACCGAGTAAACCAGTAAACTTTGAGGTCTCGTCAATCCGTATATCAGATATTCCGTGCCCAGCCAGAAGTACAGATACGGCACTAAATAGCCGACAAAAAATCCCGCGAGCAGACCGGCGATCGTCGAGAAGAGTTTGTTGCCGGACTTGAACGTGGCAAAAAACACGAGCAGAGCGACCAGAACACCGACCACGATCCAACCGATCTCGTATGGAATATAACTTTGACCGATGGCTTTGAAACTGTCATTGACGACCGGAATGGTCTCGCTCTCGGAAATTCCCTTGATCGCTCCCCGCCAGGCAAGCAGTCCGCCCAGGGTAACGATAAAGGCCGGTATATTTCCGTACGCGGTTAAAAATCCTTGAAACAGACCGATCAAAACTCCGACGGCAATGGCCGCCAGGATCGAAGGCACCAGACCGTAACCGAGTTTGGTCAGAAAGATCGCCGCGACGCCGCCCGCCAATGCCAGCAGGGAACCGACCGAAAGATCAATGTTGCCCGAAACGATCACCATCAGCATCCCGATGGCGATAATTCCCGTTACCGATGTTTGCAGCATCAGGTTGGATAAATTTCTCGGCGTTAAAAAAATAGAATCCGTTTGGTAGTGAAAGAAAAGCCAGATCACCACCAGAGCACCGAGCATCGTGTAAGCCCGCAGGGCCGATGCTTCCAACTTAAATTTTTTCGACTTACCATTATCTTCCATAATTTATTTTGATAGATGGTTTAATTTTCTAAAATCTAAAACGTAGCTGTCGCCGCCGCCATAACTTTCTCGGGCGTCGCTTCTTCCTTTGTGAATTCACCTGTCAGATGTCCTTCGTGTAAGACCATAATTCTGTCGGATAACCCCAGAACTTCAGGCAGTTCCGAAGAAACCATCACGATTGCCAAGCCCTGTTTGGCGAGTTCGTTGATCTCGGCATAGATCTCCTGTTTGGCCCCGACATCAATTCCACGGGTCGGTTCATCCAGAAACAGAACTTTCGGATTCGTCAAAAGCCACTTTCCAAGCACGACCTTCTGCTGATTGCCGCCGGAAAGAGTTCCGGTTATTGTCAGCGGCGAATTGGCTTTCACATTTAAGGTGGCCATCGCATCTTTGGTCGCCGCCAGTTCCCTTGAGCGATGCGTAATAAATTCACCCGAGATCTGTTTTAAGCCGGCGAGCGTTGAATTGTCCATAATCGTCTGATCCAGGATCAGACCGTACCGTTTGCGGTCTTCCGTCACAAATCCGATTCCCGCTTTGATCGCTTCTTTCGGCGAAGTGATCGTAACCTTTTCACCCTCGACAAAGGTCTCGCCCGAAGACTTTCCTTTCCAGGCTCCGAAAATCGTCGTTAAAAGTTCGCTTCGTCCCGCTCCCATCAGACCGGCGATTCCCAAAACTTCACCCTTGCGGACGGTAAACGACACATCGGAAACCAATTTTTTATCGGGATGATCGGCTTCAAAAGCGGTCAGATTTTTAATTTCCAATGCAACCTCGCCGAATTCGTGAGTCGTTTCGGGGAAAATATCGCCGACCTCGCGTCCGACCATCAACGCGATCACCTTATCCTTATCAAGAGCCAGCGTGCTTTCGGTCGCCACCGTCTGACCGTCCCGCAAAACGGTGATCCGGTCACTCATCCGGAATACTTCGTCGAGTTTGTGCGAGATATAGATCATCCCGACTCCGCGTTTTTTCAGGCTCCGCAAAATGTCGAAAAGTATCTCGACCTCCGATTCGGTCAAAGCCGCCGTCGGTTCATCCAGAACCAAAATCTTTGCATCCTGTGACAAAGCTTTGGCAATTTCCACCAATTGCTGTTGACCGATTCCCAAATTGCCAACTTCGGTCTGCGGATTTATATCGAGATTCAGTTCATTGAGAAGTTCGGAGGATTTTTGATAGATTTCCGACCAATTGATGATGCCGAACTTGGCAGGTTCGCGTCCGAGAAAGATATTTTCGCCGACCGTCAATTCCTTGACGAGCGAAAGTTCCTGAAAAATAATGGCGATACCCGCTTCTTCCGCCTCGCGGATCTTGTGAAAACGTTTTTCCTCACCGCCGATAAAGAGTTGGCCTTCGTATTCACCGTATGGATAAACGCCCGACAGAACCTTCATCAAAGTGGATTTGCCGGCTCCGTTTTCACCGACCAGCGAATGGAATTCTCCTTCGGATAAATCCAAATTAACATTATCCAGGGCTTTGACACCCGGAAATTCCTTGGTGATGTTTTTCATCTCCAGCAGTTTCATATAAGTTGACTGAGTTGACTGAAGTTTGCTGAGTTGAGCTTATTGCCGGAACAAATCCGCGGCCAACCCGGCAAACTTTCAGTCAACCCGCTGAACTATTCTTTCTTCGGTCGTTTATCCTCGGGCACATTGGCATAGACTTCATCAAAGGTGACCCAGCCGTCTTTGATTACGGTCTCCTGCAGATTATCTTTGTCGACAACTACCACTTCGAGCAAAATCGCTTTGATGTCGTTTTTCATTTCATCGCTTTTAAAAGGCTCGGTCTCCAGATTTTCGCCTTTGGCAATTTTGATGGCGGCGTCAACCGCTCCCTGGGCAAGCGGTTTGATCGGCTTGTAAACGGTCATTGTTTGGGTGCCTTGAGCAATGCGTTGCAGGGCGGCTTTTTCGGCATCCTGTCCCGTCACCAGAACTTTTCCGGCGAGACCTTTTGTTTCGAGTGCCGAGATCGCCCCGCCCGCCGTGCCGTCGTTGGAAGCGACGACCGCGTCAATTTTGTCCTGATTTTGCGTCAAGGCGTTTTCAACGATCTTCAGAGCTTCATCCGGTTTCCAGTCTTTGGCGTGCTGATCGGCAACGATCTTGATGTCGCCTTTATCAACCGCCTCTTTCAACACGGCATTTTGTTCGCGTTTCAAGATCATTCCGTTATTATCGGTCGAAGCACCGTAAACCAGAACGTAATTACCTTTCGGAACTTTCTGCAAAGCATATTCGGCAATTTTTTGTCCGATCACCGGGACTTGATGAGAAATGTAAAGATCGATTTTTTCCGAATTGATCAGACGGTCGTAGCTGATTACGGGAACATTCTGAGCCTTTGCTTTATCAACCATCGAAGCGGCTTGCGTCGAATCGTGCGGAGCGATAACCAAAACGTCTATGCCCTGCGTTAAAAGATTGTCCACATCGTTTGCCTGTTTCTGAGCATTGGCATTGGCGACCGTAACGACGCATTCGATCTCAGCTTTTTTTTCATCGCAATATGACTCGAATTCTTCCTTGTCTTTCTGCCAGCGTTCTTCTTTTAAAGTCGCCATCGAAAAACCGATCTTTATTTTACCGCCATCTTTTCCGGCATTGTTTCCACCCGTATTTCCACCTTCGGTCGGAGCTTTGACACACGCTCCCGTCAGCAATAAAGCTGAGATCAAAATAAAACAAAAAATATATTTCGCTTTTAACATAAGATTTATTGTTCCTCGCAGACTTTTAGTTTTTTTTACTGCCGATTATTCGGCAACTTGGAATTTTATTTTTTTCAAATCCTTCGGATTTCCGCCGACCATCACTTCAAACATTCCCGGCTCGACGACCCTTTTCATTTCGCGATTGTAAAACTGCAGTTTTTCGGGTGTGATCTCAAACTTAACCGTTCTGGTTTCACCGGGTTTGAGCGTAATTCGCTCAAACCCCTTCAGTTCCATAACCGGTCTCGTCACGGAACTGACCTCATCACGGATATACATTTGAGCCACTTCATCGCCTGGACGGTTTCCGGTATTTTTGACGTCAACCGAAATTAGAGTTGATTCGCCACGTCCGATTTTCGGCTTGGCAATCTTCAGATTTGAATACTCGAAAGTAGTGTAACTCAAACCGTATCCGAAAGGAAAAAGCGGATCGGTAGTCGAAAACAAATATCCGCGTTTGGCCGTCGGTTTGCGGTTGTAATGGACCGGCAATTGTCCGGTTGAACGCGGAAAAGAAACGGGCAGTTTTCCGCCCGGATTATAATCTCCGAAAATCACATCCGCCGCGGCCGTGCCGCCTTCCTCGCCTAAATAAAAACCTTCGAGGATCGCCGGAACATTTTCGGCCACATAGTTTATCGCCAGCGGTCCCGAATTGGTCAGAAAAACGACGGCCGGTTTGCCGGTTTGCAGAACCGCTCTGACGAGTTCATTCTGCCGTCCGACGAGTTCGAGCGAATCGCGGTCGCCCAAGTGATTGTCCGCCCACCCCTCCTTGTTCGTATCCTCATTGCCGCCGATTGACAAAATGACGACATCCGATTTCTTCGCAACTTCGACAGCTTCGGCGATGAGTCTGCGGTCGGTCGCCTCATCGCTTAAGGTCGAGGTGTCCGCCCACCAGTTGCCGTCTTCTTTGGTTATATAGACGCCTTTGGCGTAATTGACCGTAACCGAATCTCCGACCTTATTTCTGATTCCTTCGAGAAGGCTGACCGAACGCGGCGGATTCGGGTCGGTGTAGCCGCCGAGATGGGCTTTTTCGGCATTCGGACCGATGACCGCAATTGATTTAAGTTTTGTCCGGTCGAGCGGAAGCAGACCGTTTTCATTTTTAAGCAGGATGATTGCTTTGCGGGCGGCTTCGGCGGCTAACGCCCGATCCTGAGCCGTATCGGTTAAACGCATAGCTTTTTCGGGATCAACATAGGGATTTTCAAACAATCCGACCTGAAACTTCGAACGCAGGATTCTCGCCACTGCTTTGTCGATCAAATCTTCGGAAATCTTGCCCGCTTTAACTTGCTCCACCAGAGTTTTATTGACATTCGGGTCGGGCAGTTCGATATCCAAACCGGCAATGAGAGATTGCCGGGCGGCTGAATCTAAATCTTCGGCCACGAAATGCAGATCTTTGAGTTGGGTCATCGCGTAATAATCGGAAACGATAACGCCCTGAAATCCCCATTCTTTCCTCAGAACCTCTTCCAAAAGCCATTCACTCGCATGGACGGGAATTCCGTCAATCTCGTGATATGCGGGCATAATGCTGAAAAGATGGGCTTCTTTGACCGCCGCTTCAAACGGCACGAAATGCGTCTCCCGCAGGATTCTTTCGGAAAGATTTACGGGAGCGATGTTCGTTCCGCCTTCGGGCTGGCCGTGGCCGACAAAATGTTTGCCGGTCGCGATCACGCTTTCGTCGCCGATCTTCGGATTTTCATAGGTCGCCCCGCCCTGCAGAGTTCTGACGATGGTGACCGCCATTCGTGCGGCCAGATAGGGGTCTTCGCCGTAGGTTTCTTCAGTTCTGCCCCACCGGGCTTCGCGGGCGAGATCGAGATTCGGGCCTAGAACGTGGTGCGTTCCGCGAAGTCTCGTATGCAATGCCCCGACCTTAAAAACTCTTTCGACGAGTTCCGTATCCCAACTCGAGGCCAGTGCTACCGGAACTGGAAAAACCGTACTGCCCGCCTGCATATTTCCGTGCAGAATCTCATCGTGAAAGATCGCCGGAATTCCCAGACGCGTGTTCTCGATCAGCCATTTCTGCACCGCGTTGGCATATTCGGCCGATCTTTTGGGATTCCGATATTCTCTCTGCCGGGCAAAATGGCCGATGCCGTGCGGGATTTTTTGGGCGGCGATGGCGGGCGAAAACTCGCCGCCGAGCGGAAACGTCTCCTTCGGAACATTGCTGTTGTCGTTCGGCTTTTCCATCCAGACGCTCATCATCTGGGCGGCCTTTTCCTCCAAAGTCATCCGTCCGAGCAAGTCTTTAACGCGTTCCTCAATCGGCAGATCGGCTCTTTTATAGACCGGTTGCGTATTCTGTGCATTGCTGTTTAGAGGCAGGATGGAAATGAACATCAAAATGCATAGATTCACTGTCAGCAACCGTTTCAGCATCGAAATAGTTTTAAGTTTCATTTTGAGTTTCCCCGAATTAAGTTAATCAACTCCGAGCAGTATATCCATCGTTAACTGGTCAAGCCGCTCGTATTTCAATCCTTTTACAGCCATTTCCCGGCGGTCGAATTCTCTGGCCAAAAGATCGGCCGCTCCTTCCTGACTGAATTTCCCGGTAAAACCGTTTTTGTTCGTCTCTTCGATCTCGGCCAAAATGGATTGAATTTCCTCGTGATTGTTCCACTGCTCGGCTTTGTGCTTAAAGATCAGATACGTCCGCATACAGCCGCGGGCAAAATCTTTTACGCCCTCGTAATCTTCGGTGCGGTAGGCGTGAGCATCAAAATGACGCATTCCCTCGTAGCCGACATCTTCCAGAAATTTAACGAGCCAAAAGGCGGTTTTCGGATTGGCCGAACCGAACCGCAGGTCCTGATCGTAACGCCCCGGCACCTGATCGTTGAGATCGATATGAAAAAGTTTTCCGGCTTCCCAGGCCTGGGCCACCGCGTGCATCATATTGAGGCCCGGCATCTGCTCGTGGGCGACCTCCGGATTGACGCCGACCATTTCCGGTTTATCGAGCGTTTCGATAAACGCCAGATAAGCTCCCGTCGTCGGAAAATATATATCCGCTCTTGGTTCGTTCGGTTTGGCTTCGAGGGCGAATCTATAACCGTAGTCTTTCGATTCGTTGTAATCGCAGAGATAATTCAAACATTCGCGAAACCGCTTGATCGCATCGGGAACCTGACGGCAGGCATCGGTTTCGACACCCTCGCGTCCGCCCCATAAAACAAAGATTTCCGCACCGAATTCCGCTCCCAGATCCATCGCCTGCATCGTCTTTTGCAAGGCGTATTGGCGAACTTTCGAATCATTTGCCGTAAAAGCACCGTCGCGGAAAACCGGCTCGTAAAAAAGATTGACGGTCGCCATCGGAACTTTAATATCGTTCGCTTCACAGGCTTTTCCGAAATCTGCGATGATCCGGTCACGCTCCGCCGGAGTCGCCTCGATCGGCACCAGATCGTTGTCATGAAAATTGACGCCATAGGCCCCGACCTCGCCGAGGAGTTCAACGATTTCCGCTGGCGTTAGACGCTTTCTCACAGTCGAACCGAAAGGATCGGCTCCCGGATTTCCGACCGTCCATAAGCCGAAGGTAAATTTATGCCCGGCTTGCGGCTCATATTTATCGCCTGTCATAGTCTTAAAGCCTCCTTATTCCGGTTAAGAATTATTTGAAAATGAAATTTAATTCAAATAAATCAGGTCTGAAACTTATATTTAATTGTGAATTCGCTAATGATGGAAGTTATACTATAATACTTTTGTTCAGTAGTGCAACTAAGTCCTTAAAATTTTTTAAAATAGTTCGAAAAAGATATGAAATTTCTTGGAATTGACATCGGCACGGGCGGTTCACGAGCGGTTTTAATTGATGAAAACGGTCGCATCAGAGCCTCCGAAACGGTTGACCATATTCCCTTCGCAAGTCCCGATACAGGCTGGGCAGAACAGGAACCCGATGATTGGTGGCGGGCTTCTTCGGAGGCGATCCGTCAGGTTTTGGAAAATGCGGACGCAGATGAGATCGCCGCCGTCGGTCTTTCGGGACAAATGCACGGAGCGGTTTTGCTCGATAAAAATGATAAAGTTCTCCGGCCATCGCTCATCTGGTGCGATCAGCGAACTCAAAAACAATGCGATGAACTGACCGAAAAGGTCGGCAAAGAAAGACTGATCGAACTCGTCAGCAATCCCGCTTTGACAAATTTTACTCTGCCGAAATTGCTCTGGGTGCGGGAAAACGAGCCGGACGTTTGGGAGCGGGTCAAAAGCGTTTTGCTTCCGAAGGACTATATCCGTTTTTGTCTGACGGGCGAAAAAGCGACCGATGTCGCCGACGGTTCGGGAACGCTTCTGCTTGATGTCGCCAACCGATGCTGGTCAACCGAACTTCTCTCTTTGGTCGGATTAGATGCGAGCCTTTTGCCGAAACTATTTGAATCACAAGAAATTTCGGGAGCAGTTACGCCCGAAGGCGGCCGGCAGACCGGCTTAAGACCGGGAACTCCGGTCGTTGCGGGAGCCGGCGATAACGCCGCCGGAGCGATCGGTATGGGTTTAACTGAAGAAGGCTCGGTCGGCGTAACCATCGGCACTTCCGGCGTTGTCTTTGCCGTCACCGATTCGCCAAAAATTGACTTGAAAGGCCGCATCCACACGCTCTGTCACGCCGTTCCCGGACGCTGGCACGTGACGGGCGTCACGCAGGCCGCCGGTCTTTCTTTTCGCTGGTTTCGCGATAATTTTGCGGCGGAGGAGGAAGGTTTCGATGAGCTGGTTGAGAAAGCCGGACACATTCCCGCCGGAGCGGACGGCATTCTTTGGACGCCATATCTGATGGGCGAGCGAACTCCGCACATAGACCCCGACGCACGGGCAACGCTGACCGGACTTGCCGCCAAACACACGAAAGCTCACATCGTTCGGGCGATTCTTGAAGGCGTTGCCTTCAGCTTACGGGATTCGCTCGAAATATATAAAAGCTTAGGCATTCCGCTCCAGTCAATCCGGCTCGGCGGCGGCGGTGCAAAATCGGAACTTTGGCGGCAGATCCAGGCGGATATTTACGGGCAAGCAGTTGAGATTTTGGAAGCCGAAGAAGGAGCCGCCTTTGGAGCGGCACTGCTCGCCGGAGTCGGCACGGGCGGTTGGAGTTCGTTGGATGAAGCCTGTCAGGCGACCATCAGGATCAAACAAAAAATCGAACCGAATCCGTCAGATGCAAAAGTCTTAAACCGACGCTATGAATCTTACAGAAAGGTCTATACAGCTTTCAAAAATATCTAAAAAATTAGAAAAGTTTATTTTTAATCGCTGCCGTTAACTTTCTTTTTCGCTTCGTCAATTAATTTCAGATTTTTTTCATAACTGAGCATTTGAGATTTATCTTCCTCCGAATCCGGCGGATAGAAATGTTTCCGGTAAACGGGATAGGCTTCGGTTCGCAAATGGGCGAGAAACTGATGACCGATCCGCATTTCGCGTTCGTGCCGCAAAGCCGAAATATCAAGCGGAGCCACGACGATCCGTTCGCCCGGGCCGGGTGACGCATCCGCCAGCAGTCTTCCCTCAAAATCAACGATCTGACTGCCGCCCGACCATGAATACGGCGGATATTTTTTCAAACTGGCGGCTTGATTGGCGGCCACCACGTAAGCCGTATTTTCGATCGCCCGTGAGCGGTTGATCACCGTCCACCAATCCATCGGGGCGGTCGCATTCCACGGATCCATATAAGCCGAAACTCTGATCAAAACTTCCGCACCGTTCGCCGCCAGTTGTCTTAAAACTTCGGGAAAAAGCCAGTCGTAGCAGATCGCCGTGCCGAGTTTACCGATCGGCGTGTCGGCGACCGGAAAGAGCGGCTCATCATAGCCTTCGATGTCGTGCGGACTGGTGTGGACTTCATACGGAATCCAGGTGTTGACCTTGCGGTATTTGTACAAAATACCTTCCGGACCGATCAGACAGGTCGTATTAAAAACCGCATTTTTCCAGCGTCTGTCAATCTCGAGCATCGAACCCGTCTGGATATACAGATCGTATTCTTTCGCTCTTGCCGCGATGCGTTCGGTATGCTCGTTGGGAATTTCGACGGCGAGCTTTTCGATCAGTTCCGCGGCGGATGGGAAAACTGGAGCGGCGTGGGCGAATTCGGGAAAGACGATCAGTTTGACGGGTAAAAAAGGAACACTGCCCGCAACGGCCGAATCGATCATCGAGATCATCCGGTCGGTATTTCGTTTCATCTGGCGTCTTTCGACCGGATTCGGCAGATCCGTCTGACAGGCGGCGGCGGAATATCTGATATGCTGCATTTTTTTTTATTTTATTAAAGCTGTTTCAAGTCTCGGCAGAACCGTTCTGACCTGCCGGGTCGTATATTCGTCGTAAATCCGGCGTTTTTCTTCGGTCATCGGAAACTCTTCGTCCGAACCGTACGGATATTTTTTCATATTTTTGAACGGCAGAGGCAAAACCGCGTCGGGGCTGGCGGAATTGATGTCCATTTCCTTGCTGTAGCCGTCGGCATAGAGCAAAAAAGTATGTTTTTTTCCGGCGGGCGGTGCGGGCAGAGCCGTAAAACTCAAAGCGAGTTCATCGCCGGTTTTTGAGATGACAAAAATGTCGTCAACCGACTCGAGCAAAAAACTCACATCGCCGAGACGCGTAAAATATCCGGTAAAGTATTTCCAGCGTCCGTCATTTATAACCTTTTCGTAATTTGCCGTGAGCATTCCGTTAAATTTTACTTCCTCGGAAAATCCGCGTTCGCTTAAATCAGCAATAGATGGCTTCAGTTCTGTGGTTTTCACCTCGGCCGGCGTTGAAGTATCCACCTCGATCTTGTCCCAGTAGGTCATAAAATTCGTGACGATCCGTACCTCGCGGGAATCCGACAGGAACTTACCGGTCAGATCGACGACCAGAGTTTGCGGACGGCCGACGGAAATTCCGATGCTTTCGATGACCGTCTGCCATTTTCCGTCTTTGTTCTTTACCTGAAGTTTCGGCAGAGACAGTGCTTTTCCTTTTTGCGAAGCGGCCAGATTGTCCGATGAAAAAGCATAATCCGTCCAGCCGGTCAAAAGCAGAAGCGTTCTACCCGCAAAATTTTTCCGTTCATCGAGCGTCAGAATCAGTTCGTGCGGGGCGGCGTAACCCCGCAGACTCGTCGCTTCAAAACCGTCATAGAATTTCCGGTCGAGCTTTTTGATCGCGGGCAAAACGTCGCGGCCTTTGCCGTCAACGGCAGACACGGGCGGGCGGGCATTGCGGGTCGTGTAAAGAATCCGCTCGCCGGCGGTCGGAATTCCCAAACCTTCGTTCGGATAAACTTCCGTGTCCGCGTCGTGTTCGAGAACAAGTAATTTCAGATGATCCAGAAACAAAACCTCTTCGAGTTCGTTGGTCACGCGAAGTTCATAGCGTCCGTTTCTCGGTTTTAACTGATCGGGAGCGATGCGGACAAATTCATCCGAATCGGGATAGTTGAAAACTCCGGCTTTCTGCAAATAGCCCATCTCGCCGCCGCCCAGGAAATCGGTGATAAATTCGAACCGCTCGCCGTTCCAGGCATAAAGGTATGGACATGACGAAGGTTTGCGGTCGAGTTCTTCGATCTTTAGCGGCTGAAAGGCGACTTCTTTCGGTTCGGCCGGAAAATCAATTTCGGCCTGAATGATCCCGGACGTCCAAAGAACCCGCACGGCATCGGGTTTTTCGCGTCTTCCGAGTCCGAAATGAATATCGGCGGGTGCCGGTGCGGGACTTGCGGCGTAAGTTTCGAGCTTTTGAGTAAGACTTCCCGAACGCATCTCGATCTTCGCACCGATTCCGGTTTTATTGCTGACCCGTCCCGTCAGATTCACGATCTCCGAGTTTTTCCGTTCGCCGCCTTCATTTCTCAAAAACTGCAAACCGCCCGTTTTTGAGAAGTTCAAAAGGTCAATGTCGCCGTCGCCGTCAACATCGCCCGAAAGCATCTGACGCGAGATGCCTTGCGTTGAATTTTTGAAAATCGAGCGATCAGCCTCCGACCATTTATTTCCGAGATTTCTTACGGCCACAAAACCCCGGTCGGTTTGAGCGACTAAATCCAGCAAACCGTCGTTATCATAATCCAAAAATTGTGCCGACGCGGTGTTTTCCGTTCCGGCGGGTGCGTCGCTAAAAACGAAATTCCCCTGTCCGTCAGAAACCGCAAAAACTCCCGTTCTGCCCGCTCTCCCGAAAAAGAAATCGGTAAAGGAATCTTTGTTGAAATCACCGGCCGCCGCCCCGAGCCATCTGTCCTTTTTGCCGAGACCGACTTCCGCGGCAACATTTTCGAATGTGCCGTCGCGTAAATTTTTCCAGAGTTGCGGTGCAGAATCGTAATTTAACACCAGAAAATCTACATCGCGGCGGTTGTCATAATCGGTTGGGATAACTGCTACGGCCCGGGCAGGAACATTGATTCCCGACGCTTCGGAAATATCCGTAAATGTGCCGTCGCCGTTGTTGCGGAGTAATTGATTTGAGTTTGGATTTTTCTCGGAATTGTCGAAACCGCCCAGAAAAATATCCAGATCGCCGTCGTGGTCGGCATCAACGAATGCACCGGAGACGGAAATTGCCGAAGATTTCGGAATATTTGCGGGGGAAGTCACGTTTTTGAAATTTCCGTTTCCCGTGTTGCGGAAAAGCTGTGTTTGTCCTTTGCCGAAGATCAAAAGATCGGTCAGTCCATCATTGTCATAATCACCCGCAACAACTCCAAAATTAACGGTCTCAAACGATTTATTAAGATCACCGGAAGTTTCGCTTATTTCTTTAAATTTACCGGAATCATTCCGAAATAAATTTATTTTTGGTGATTCCCCGAAAATCTGTGCCAAGTCCAGATCGCCGTCATTATCAAAATCGAAAAGCGTTGCCCCGATGTTCGGTAAGGTTTCAAAAGTCGAACCTTTCGTCTTTGTAAAATCAAGTTTTTTATCAGAAATAGTGAATCCTATGTCGGCATTTTGAAAAACGATCTTTGGAGTTTCTTTTTCGACGAGTTCCGGTTCCGCCCCGGTCGAGGTGAGAGCTTCGGCGTAGCGTCCCTGTTCGAGATAATTCTGCCCGATACTGGTCGCGGCACCGCTTTTGCGGAGTTCCTGAAAACGCTTTATCAAACTCTGTCCTTCTTCGCGTTCACCGACGCGTAAAAGGGCGGTCGCCAAGTTATACACGGCCGTCGTGTTATAGGGTTCCGCTTTCACCGCAATCCGCAGAAGTTCAACGGCTTCCTTATATTTTTGCTGTTGAATGTAGATCTGGGCAAGATTGACATTCGCCCCGATGTCATTCGGCGATGTTTTAAGAACATACCGAAAAGATGCTTCGGCATCTTCGGTGCGGTTCTGTGTGCGGGCAATCAGACCGAGAATATAATGTGGCTGCAGATTTTCGGGAGCTAATTTGACGGCCTTTTTCGCTTCCGCGAGAGCATCCGTAAGTTCGGCCTGATAAAAAAGTCCGATAGCAAGATTTATCTGAGCCAGTTTAAATTGCGGATTCAAACTTAAAGCTTTGCGAAACTCATCAACCGCTTCTTTATGTTTGAATTGTTCGAGCAATGCGACACCCAGATTATTTGCACGATAAGCCTCTTCGCGTTTCACCAAAGATATTTCAGATGTCGCATTCTGCGAATAGCCCGTCTGCTCAAACTTGTTCGATGAGAAAATCAGAAATATAAAAACAAAAACTGCGGTAATAAAACGTAAAAATACTTTCATAAAAATCATTAAAATGCTTCAAATCTTACGAGACGGCAAAATTTTTATAATAAATGGTGATCGGTGTAAGTAGAGATTTTTTTAATAAAATGTTTATTTTTTATCAGCCGTCCCTGCTTCTTGTTTCGCTCCACCGATCAGAAGGTCGAATTTTCGCTGTGTTTCAGCCGACCAGCCCGGGATCAAATCTATGACGACGCCATTTTCATCAACCAGAATTGAAAGCGGCACGGTTAACTCCTCGGTCGCATACAGATTTTCGATCGCCGGGATGCCGCCAACCAGGATCGGATAAGTTACTTTTTTATCGGCGATGTATTTTTTTATATTAACATCCGGCCCGGTATCAACGTTAATTCCGATAATATCTATATTCCGCTTGGCGAGCGGCGTGCGTAATTTTTCCAGTTCGGGCATTTCCTTCGCACACGGAATGCACCAGGTCGCCCAAATGTTTACAAGCGTCCGGCGGCCGGGTTTAAATTCTTGACGGATCGAACTCGCCGCACCGTTTAGGTTTTTCACGGCAAAATCCGGCAAAGGCCGTCCGATCTTGATCTTTAGGCCCTGAGCAAAGATCTCGGATTTTGTCAGCGGATCGGGGAGTTTTGCCATTCCCAATGAAAGATTTCGGGCGTTTCCGCTGCCTTTTTTCAAAAGCAGAGTCTTTTTCGCCGACGCTTCGCCCGTGAAGCGTTCCGTTTTTCCGTTCGACCAGGTAACTTCGATCCATTCCGCTTTCGGGTCTTTGCCGAGGCCGAATAAAAGCCTTGGATCGTGCTGGGAGATAAAACCCGAACCGCCCGATTTTATCTTGGTCAAAATTCCGGCCGAGGTTTTTACCCGGACGACCGAGCCGAAGGCATCTAATCCGGTTTCCTTATCGCCCTCGAGAATGATCCGCAGATAATTATTGTCCTGCCCGACGTTGTTTCTGAACAGGAGATGTGCCTGATTCTGAATCGTCGTCGAAAAGACATCAAGATCGCCGTCATTATCGAAGTCGGCAAAAACTCCGGCACGTCCGTCGCTGATCGAATCGATTCCCGAAACGCCGGAAATATCCGTAAATTTCTTTGTTCCCAAATTCAAATAGAGCGGGTCGCGTTCATAACCGCTGAATGAAAATCCCTGTCCGAACATCAGCTGATTCTGATCCGAGCGAAGCGCACCTTTTTCCTCTTTTCCGTCATTCGAATGCGTCACGACCTGACGCCAGAACTGCGATCAGGTGTCCTTCATGGATTTGCCGGAAATAAATCCGTTCGGCGTATAAATATCCTCCCAGCCGTCCATATCGAAATCGATAAAGCCGCCGCCCCAGGCCCAACCGCCGGAAAAACCGCCGACCTCGTCGGTGACGTCCCTGAATTTTCCGTCGCCCGTGTTTTCATAGAGATTGTTTCCGGCGGCGAGTTTTTTCAAAACATTATCTTTGGCACTCGCGTTCGGAAAAAGACGCGACAAAATACGGTTTCCGGCCGTCGAACTCATATTCGTGGCGTGCAGATCAAGCCGTCCGTCGTTATTGTAATCGCCGAACGAAACGCCCATTCCGTTGCCCGGATCAAGCACGCCCCGCTCCTTTGCTTCGTCAACAAATTTATCGCCCTGATTGATGAACATCGCTTTTTCGCCGAAATCATTGGCGACATAGAGATCGATCTTTCCGTCGCCGTTGACATCGGCAA
>JBGTRS010000013.1:17905-20739 GCA_041940665.1 Pyrinomonadaceae bacterium
CCAGCGGGAATCTTCAACGCCCCATTTTTTCGCCTCTTCGCGGAAACTGCCGTTGCCCTGATTGATAAACAGCAGGTTCGGCGTGCCGTTCGTCGCCCGAAACCAGGAATCCGGCGTGATCTGTCCGTAATAGTTGTAAGATGTGACGTAAACATCCAGATAGCCGTCGCTGTTGACATCGCCCGCCACGGCCGAAAAACCGACGGCGTTTCTCGCCACGTTGGCTTCCAGAGATATATCAAGAAATTCGAGCTTTCCGGTCTGGCTGAGCGTGTTTTGCAAAAGGATTTGCTGACCGACCGACGAGATAAAGACATCCGCATCGCCGTCATTATCGTAATCGAAAACGAGCGGAGCGGTGCCCGAGGCGAGAATCTCGACTCCCGCTTCGCTCGATACATCGCGGAAACTTCCTTTTGCGTCATTCAAATAAAGAAAGTTCCGGTTGGCCCCGATGACGAACAGATCGAGCCAGCCGTCGCGGTCAAAATCGGCGGCGGCGGCACCCTGCCAGACAAAACCGCTGTTTTCCGGCGTGCCGAATTCGGGTAGATTCGTCCCGATTCCGGCGGGAACGGCGACTTCGGAAAAAAGATCGGTCGAAGCGATCATCGAATCCAAACCGGCCAGTTCGAACGAATCGAACTGCCAGTGCTTATTTTTATCGGCCCGGACATCCGCCCAAAATGTGCCGCGTGCCCATTCGCGTCTGTTTTCCAGATCGCGTCCGATGACATAAAAGGCGATGCGGGCACGTCCCTTCGCTCCGACGACCGCCGTCGGCTGTTCGGCGTCCAACACGGCCTCGGCGGAATCCGCAAAATTTGCTTCTTTGACCTTAAACCGGGCGTCTTCGATCTCGGAGAAATGATCCAGAAATTCCGCCCAGCTTTGTAAAAAATCCTTTTTTGAAACCCTCCGACCGGTAGCGTCGGAGGCCTTTACAAATTTACCTTTATTTTCCCAACCGTGCCTATAGATCCATTTGACCTGATTTTTCAACGGGGCGGGTTTTGCGGGGAAGATTTCCCCCGTAAAACTCGCGGGAAAATATCTGCCCGTCAATTCCAGATCGCGGTCCCGCGTCGCCACCGAAAGCTCGAGCAGGTCGTTCGCCAGAGACTCCGAGAGTTCCTCGATAACCTCCAGCCGTTTCGTGTCCGCTTCGGCATTTTTATCGGTTTTTCCAGTTGATTGAGCAAAAAGCGGGAACGACATCCCGTTTGCCGACAACAGCAGAATCAACAGGGAAAATGCAGAAAAAGCACGCTTTAGATCAAATTTATATAAAACGGTGTATCTCATTTTATTTGTTCTATCTTGAAATTTACGTGAATTTCAATTCTATACGATGAAAAGATTTTCTACCAAATTAAATCTTCCGCAAAAGATGAAAGTATGTGGATTTACCCGGCTAGTTCCCGATCTCTTCGGCGACCGCGGCGATAATTTTCCAGGTGCTTTCGTCGCTGTCAAAAACGGTGTTCAAACCCTGTTCTTCCATCGTCGGGTCGCCCATATATTCGTCGCCCGCCTTCCAAAAAATTTGTCCTTCGACGGGACGGGCAGTTCCGCCGAACGCCCAGAAATTCGCTCCGGCAACATATTTATTACCGCACGGTTGATTGCCGATAAAAGAAAAGATTTTTCTGTAGTAAAGGTCTCTGAACGATGTTTTTGAATCCGGAGCAAAAGAATGCCCGTCTCTCGGCAGACCGAATTCCTCGATAACCAACGGCTTGTTTAATCTTTCGGCAACGGGAAGATGCTGTTGGATGTACCCTTCAGCCTTTTCGATGACGTTCGGAAAGCCTTCCGCCAATTCCTCGCCCTTAAACCAACTCCAGTTTTTCGCCCAGATATGAATCGTCAGATAATCAACATTCCGGTCGGCGTGAATTTCTTCAAAAAGTTCCAAACTTTCCGTTCCCATAAACCCTTCGTGGCCGATCGTGACCAGATGATTTTTGTCTTTGGCTTTGATCGAAGCCGCCGTCTCTCTGATCCATTTTTTGTAAGCATCGTTGGCGGCGGGACGCATCGGCCGCGGTTCGTTGGCCAGTTCCCAGGCCATCACGGCCGGATCTTCCGTATATTTCCGGCCGCTGAATTTATTGGTTCTGCTCAGGACCAGATCTACCTGTTTGGCGTAATTTTCTTTACACGGCTCGCAGGTATAAAACTTCGTGACCGTGTCGCGGAGTTCGTCCCAGGTGAGTTTTCTCGTCTTCATATCATCCGGCACGAGTCCGTTCCAATTGAGATACTGCTGAAAACCGCCGCTCCATTCCCAGTTGTTGCTGAAGAAGACGACCGCCTTCATATCGCGTTTGCCCATCTCGTCAAGCACCAGGTCAAGCCCTTCGAGAATGGATTCGTCGAATTTTCCCGGTTCGGTCTGCAGAGGCGGCCCGACTCTTGTCACACCGTTGATCAAACCGCTTCCTTCGGCACCCGCCAGAAGCCTGAGGTTGGTAATGCCGTTCGCTTTCATAAAGTCCAACTCTTTCCGCAGACGCTCGATCCCGCGTTTTTTATCCTTTTCGAGTCCGAGAAGACTTCCGTACCAGTAATTCGTGCCGATAAAATAATAGGGTTTATCTTCCACGTAAAACTGATGCCCTTTGACCTTGACGAACTTATCCGGTTGGGCTGAAAGTCCGGTTGAAAGAGCCAACAAAACCGCCATAGCGGTTACAATATATTTTATAGTCATCATTTTCTTTCCTGACAAAAACCTTATTTGTTTGTAAATTCCCGGCTGGTATATCTATATTCTGTTGCAATTTAGTGGAATAGTATAATACTTTTGTGCAGTGAGGCAACAAAGATTC
>JBGTRS010000014.1:0-15859 GCA_041940665.1 Pyrinomonadaceae bacterium
ACGGTGAATGGATTTCGATAACTGTCAAAAAATGATTTTTTTACTTTTGCTTTTTTAATTTTTACTCATTGTCTCTCGGTGGAGTTGCCAGAGGGATGTCGCCGTCGTCCGTGATGGTGATGATCGGTTGGCGTTTTTTCGGTTTTGCATCGTTGCTGTTGCGGGAACGCAGGATCGGCGGCGTTAAGATCGGCGAAGTTCGCAAAGGCGAGAGCGGTTTATCCCGTTTTAAGATCGTCCCGCCGCGTCCCGCCACCCACAGATCACTGCCGCCTTGAAAGACGACCGCTTGCAGAGAATTACTGGTGATATTCGGTTGGATTTCCCAGCTTTCGCCGCCGTCTTTAGTCAGAAGGATTCCGCCGAATTGTCCGACGATGATCGCTTCCGAACGGCTCGTGGCCGTGACCGCATAGAGACTGATCTTGACGGGCGATTCCAGGTCCCGCCAGGTGATGCCGCCGTTCGTGGTCTTTAAGATCGTTCCGTCCGCCCCGACGGCGTAGCCCGTCTCTTTATCGGAAAAACTGACGGCATAGAGATTTTTGTCGAGATTTGTTTTAACCGGCGACCAGGTTTCGCCGCCGTCGAAGGTTCTCAGGATCGTGCCGCGGTCGCCGACGACGATGCCGTTTCGTTCATCGGTAAAAAAGACGTCTTCAAGCCAGAATTTGGTGGCGGAATCGAGCTTTTGCCAGTAGGCACCGCCGGTCGTCGAACGCAGGATCGTCCCGTTCGCCCCGACGGCAAAACCCGTGTTTTGGCTTGTAAAATAAACTCCGAGCAGGTCTTCCGTCGTGCCGGAAAAGCCTTTGCCCCAGGCCGCCCCGCCGTTGTTTGTTCTAAGCACCGTGCCTTTGTCGCCGACGATATAGGCAAGTTCGGAATCAAAGGCGTCCAGTGCGTTGAGATTTTCTTCAACGCCGGAATAGACCGGAAGCCAGAGTTTTCCGCCGTCGTTGGTGATCCGGATGCGGCCGTTCGAACCGACCGCCCAGCCGACCTCATCGCCGAAAAAAGCGAGATCGTTGATGTCGTCGCGTCCGCCGAAAGTCAGACGCTGCCAGCTGAAACCGCTGTCGTTCGTGCGGATGATCAGACCGTCATCACCGACCGCCCAACCCGTATATTCATCCGCAAAATACATCGCCACGAGTTTCGGATTGGTGCGGATGTTGAACGGCAGCCAGGTTTTTCCGCCGTCGCCCGTCAGCCAGACCTTCCCGTTGATGTCGGTCATAAAGCCTTTGTTCTCATTGGCAAAGACGAGCGAAAGCAGATCAGTACGGCTGAAAATATTTACCTTTCCCCAATTTTTACCGCCGTCGAAACTGACCACAACACAACCGCCGTAACCGACCGCGACGATTCTTTCCGCCGTCAGAAATTCCGCTCCCGACATCAGAACATTTCCGCAGGGTTTGTCTAATTTCCAGGTTTCGCCGCCGTTTCGGGTCGTCAGAACTTCGCCGCCGGCACTGACGATAACGGCTTTTTCCGCATCGAACGCCGAAATTTTCAAGAGATGATGTTCCGCACCGCTTTTTTGTTCAGACCAGGTTTTGCCGCCGTCGTTTGTTTTGACGAGACTGCCGTAACTACCGGTCGCCCAGCCCGTCCGCAAATCTTCACCCGTAAAGGTGACGGCGTAAAAGTGAGTTTTGAATTGATTTTCGTATGCTTTCCAATCTTTTCCGGCATTATCGGTCGAGAGGATCGCTCCTCTCGCCCCGACCACAACGGCATTCTTTTCGTCTTTGACAAAAACTCCCGAAAGCGTGGTCTGAACGGGAACGGTCTGTTTCTGCCATTCGAACCCGCCGTTTTTGGTATAGAGGATCGTCGTATCCGAACCGACGGCAAAACCCGTTTTCTGATCACCGGCAAAATGGATCGAAAAAAGCGGATTGCCCTGCGGCAGAGGATTCTGCCAAGTCCAGCCGCTTTGTGAGTAAGCAGTAAGCAGTAAGCAGTGAGCAGTGAGCAGCAAAAGAGAAAGGGAGAAGGGGAGAGGGGGAGACACGGAGAAGCGGAAGAATCTCCGTGTCTCCCTTTCTCGCTTTCTCCACTTTTTGAAGATACCTCGCATCTAAATCTCCTCTACTCCAATTTCCAGAACCGCTTCATCGAGAAAATCTTCGTCAACAAAACCGAGTTCGGCGGTTTTACGGGCAATGTCGTCGGCCACTTCCTGAACGGTGTGGCCGGCGTGGCCCTTGACCCAGTGCCATTCGATGTCGTGGCGGGCGGCGGCTTTGTCTAATCTTTTCCACCAATCGTGGTTGGATTTTTTCTTGAAATTGCCGAGCATTGTCTGGACGACGTATCTCGAATCGCTCAAAACTTTTACCTTACATGGTTCGGAAAGCTGTGATAAACCCAACGTGGCGGCGGCGATTTCCGATTGCTGATTGGTCGCTTCGCCCAGAAATTCGGCGAATGCCCGCCAAAAACCCTTATAGCCCAGAACCGCACAGGCCGCCGCCCGGGGTTTTTCTTTTCCGTTGCCGAGCGATGAGCCGTCGCAAACGATCGTTACTTCTTTCATAAAATTAAAAAACTTATTATCTTACACGACGGATAAAGTAACAATGTCCGCAGAAAATTATTTGTCTATCTTGTATAAATGTTCCAGATCAAGCCGTTTGAGCATTTGTCTGAACCGTTCATCGTTGCGAAGATTATCGAATTCAATATCAATGACGATGCTGTGAATATTGGCATCGCCTTTTTCAAAACATTTTTCGAGCCATTCGTAAGCCTTTTCTTTTTCGTTTAATTGAGCGTAAATGGCGGCAATGGAGTAATTCAGAGTCTTGTTTTCCGAAACTTTTTCCTCTAATTCCTTCAAAAGTTCCAGACCTTTTTCTTTTTCGCCCGCCAGAATGTAGATGATCGCCTGATAACCTTTGATGACGAGATGACCGTTGGAAATCTCGACCGCTCTTTGTCCGGTTTCGATAGCTTCCGCGAATTGACCGTTGCGGGCGTAAGAAACCGCCAGCATAAAAACCGCCGAAAGATAATTGGGATGGATCGCCAAAACGTCCTTTAATTTTTCGATGGCAGTTTCAAACTTTCTGGCGAAATAATAGGAGGACGCGAGCGAAGCGGATGTTTGACGCGACAGCGGGTCGAGTTGGCGGGCTTGTTTCAAAACCTCGACGGTTTCGTCGTGGCGGTGCATCAATGAATAAAAAGTTCCAAGCCGACCATAAGCGACGGAATAATTCGGATTTAATTCGATCGCTTTTTTTAGATAACTTTCAACGCCTTCCCAATCTCTTTCGTAACTGTATTTGACGCGGCTGATCGAAGCGTAAGCTTCTGCCAGAGTTTCGTCAATCTGCAAGGCTCTTTCCGCCGCCGCTTTTGCCCTCGGGAAAATCTCGTCGGGCGGAAATTCACCCCAGATTCCGAGCATCGTGTAAGCATCGGCAAGTCCTGTGTAAGCGAGTGCGTATGTCGGATCGAGATCGATCGCTTTTTTGAATTGTTCGACCGCCTGTTTAACCGCTTCGACATTGCGTTTGTCCCAGTAATAACGCCCTTTTAAATACTCGAGATAGGCGGCCTTGCTGTCGGTCTGCGGTTTGCTGAACTTTTCCTGTTCGATGGTGTTGAGGCTTAAAAGAAGCGATTCGGACACCTTTTCGGCGATCGTGTCCTGCAAATCAAACAGATCGATCAGATCAGCATTGAATTTATCCGCCCAGATGGTTTTCTGAGAATTCGTCTCAACGAGTTGCACCGAAACGCGGAGGCGTTCGCCGAGTTTTTGCAGGTTTCCTTCCAAAACCGAACCGACATTTAAATTCCGGCCGATCTCATCTATATCGCGTTCCGCATTCGCGAAATTTCTGACCGCATTGGTCGGTCTGACTTCGAGTTCCTTTGCTTTTGATAACTGCATAATCAAAGAATCCGCCAGACCGATGCCGAGGTATTCTTCGTCTTCCTGCAAACCGAATGTTAAAAACGGCAAAACGGCGATTGATTGAACGCGGGGACTTTCTGCGGCGGTTTTCCGATTTGAAACAGATTCTTTTTCCTCAGATAAGTTTTGAAGTTTGCGTTTGATCCCGCGTAAATCTTCGGCTAGTTGGCCGGCTGATTTGTAGCGTTTGTCAGGCGTTTTTCGCAGGAGTTTGTCAATCACTTCTCGGACATCAACCGCACCGAAGGAATTGACCGGCTCAAATTCCCGCGGCTCATTTTCCATGATCGCCACGAGCGTATGATTCAAGGTTTTGCCCGCAAAGGGAAGTTTGCCCGTAAAAATCTCGTATAGACAAACTCCCAGACTCCAAAGGTCCGTCCGTCCGTCGATCATCGAGCCGTCCGCCTGTTCCGGCGACATATAATTGACCGTTCCCATGATCGTTCCGGGATTGGTTAGAGATGCGGAGACACGGAGATTGGGAGTCGCGGCGAGCGATTCATCATGATTGTTTTCTCTCCGCGTCCCCGCATCCCCGCGTCCCCGCGTCTCAGTCAACTTCGCCAGCCCGAAATCGAGAATTTTCACGATCCCGTCCGGTCGAATCATAATATTTTCGGGCTTTATATCGCGGTGAACGACGTTCGCCCGGTGGGCGACCGATAAACCGGAAGCAATCTGAACGGCGATGTCGAGAACTTCTATAGGGTGCAGATTTCCGCTTGAAATCTTTTCCCGCAGAGTTTCGCCTTCGACAAATTCCGTGGCGATGTAATTGGTTTCTTCAAAATCGCCGATCTCGTAGATCGTGATAATGTTCGGATGATTGAGAGCCGACGCGGTCTGGGCTTCGAGCCGAAAGCGTTTCAGACGCATTTCGTCGCGGGTAAATTCGGCGGGCAAAATCTTTAAAGCAATCCGGCGGTTGAGCCTTGAATCGTTCGCCAGATAAACCTCACCCATTCCGCCCGTACCGATGTTGGAAATGATCTCGTAAAAGCCGACCTTTTGCCCTTGTTCGAGTTTGCGTTTGTTTTCGATTATCAAACTTACCACTTCGCCGATGGCTGAATCTTCTAAAAAAGAATCAGCCGCATCAAACGACGCCAGCAAGTTTTCAAGTTCCGAACGCAATTCCAAATCTTCGCCGCACGCTTTGTCCAGAAAATCTTCGCGTTTTGAATATTCCAATTCCGTTGCGACATTGAACAGATTTTTTAATTTTTCCTTGTGGTTCGAGAGCATTTATTTTGAAATCTGTTGATGAAGCCAAGCCTTTGCCATGTTCCAGTCTCTTCTGACTGTTACATTTGAAATTCCCAGAACTTCCGCCGTTTCTTCATTCGTCATTCCGCCGAAGTATTTTAATTCAACGACTTTGGCCTGGCGTTCGTCAAACTCGGCAAGTTCGTTCAAGGCTTCGTCGAGAGCGACGAGATCAACCGACTTTTCATTCGAGGAAACATATCTCGCTTCTTCGAGCGGCAGATTTTCGTCCTTGCCCCCGCGTTTTTCGCGTTTTCTTGTCCGGGCGTAATCAACCAGAATCCGCCGCATCGCGTTGGCCGCGATAGCAAAAAAATGATTGCGGTCTTCGTAATCAATCTCGTCTTTGTCCACGAGCTTCAGATAGGCTTCGTTGACGAGTGCCGTTGTTTGCAGAGTATGCCCCGAACGTTCATTTCTCAAATAACGGGACGCCCGCCGCCGCAGTTCGTCATAGACAAACGGAAAGAGTTCGTCAAACGCATCCTTTTTGCCCATTTTCCATTCGTGCAAAAGTGCGGTTATCGCCTGAGAATTGTTCTTTTCGTTTTCCATTTTTGTTTTGAATAAAAGGATATTCTCACAAATTCGCCGGGCGGGCAAAAAAAATGAGCATTTTCTTCCGGCAATGTCGCTTATAAGGTTGGAGGAGGAAAAGAAAAATGTCCGAAACAAATAAAAAGTATGCGGGAGAAACCGAAACGATGTGTGTCGCCACGATGATCGCGATGAACGCTTTATTACTTGCCGTCATCGGCGGTGTGATCTGGACGATATATTCGGTTTTCAAAAATGCGGATTTTTTTGATGCCTTAACTTATGGAAAATTCTTTCCTCAATAAAAAAAAATGAGCGGTTTTGCAAAAATTTACCGCGTTTATGATTGGAAGAAAAATAATAAAAACAGGAGAAATTCAAATGAAAAAACAAATCTTAATTTTTATCGCACTTTTAATTTTTATGCCTTATGTAATAAAAGCTCAGACTGACGAACAGCCTTCCGAGGATGAAAGAGCGATCAAACAGATCATTCAGAATCTGGTGGACGCCTGGGCGGCCGGCGACGGCAAAAAATGGGCGGATCAATTTACCGATGACGTTGATTACACGGTCTGGAACGGTCGGTATAGCCATGGACGCGAAGCGAATATGAAAGGTCATCAGTATCTCTTCGACACCATTTACAAAGGCTCGAAGTTAAATATCGAAATTGTCAAAATGCGGTTTTTGGGTGAGGCGGTCGCCGTCGTTCATCTGACATCGGTAAACGAAAGGGACGGCAAGCAGATTGAAAACGTGCCGCTCGTCCGGCCACTGATGGTTTTAAGCAAGGAAAAAGGAGCGTGGAAGATCGTCGTTTTTCAAAATACTCCCGTTATCAAAGACGGCGATCTGAATATCAAACGGGAAGAAAAGTAATACAGATATTCTAGAAGCTGTCTCAAAAACACTTTTCCTCGTTCTCGGCATCTCGGCGACTTTGCGGGAAATTATAAAAAAGTCCCGCAAAGCCGCAAAGATACAAAGTTAAAAATTGAAGAAAGATCGGAAAAACATATTTTTGAGATAGCTTTTAATAAACAAAATGTTTATTGAAATTTTCAGGACACTTTTCTTTCAGATTTGTCGCGTTATCTATTATGAATCCAAAATTTATTTCTTACTAAAGGAGACAAAAAAATGAGAAACAACAAAAACAAATTGTTCGGTTCGATCCTTTTCAAGGGATTATTAGCAGTAGCTTTTTTGGCGATCGGTATTTTGAGCGTCCAGGCTAACGATGATGATTGTCGTTCAAAAGAATGCCGCGAGGCTCTGGTGGCGGCTAAAAAAGCGACGGCCAAATATCATAATGTTCAAAAGGCTCTGGAAGACGGTTTTGTGCAGGTCAGCCCGTGTGTTTCGCATCCCGTTTTGGGGACAATGGGTTATCACTACGCAAATTTTGACCGTCTGTTCAATCCGGCGGTCAGTCCCGCAGAGCCGGAAGCTTTGCTTTATATTCCGAATGAACACGGAAATCTTCAGCTTGTCGCGGTCGAATATGTCGTGCCGATCGGATTAGTGCCTGAACCGCCCGTGCTGTTCGGACAAACATTCCATACGGACGGTCCGCCGCTCAATCAATATTCGCTTCATGTCTGGGCTTGGAAAAATAATCCGAGCGGAATTTTTGCTCCGTTTAATCCGAGAATCAGCTGTCCCTCTGCGGAATAGTAATCAAGTATACGAATCAAGGTAAAAGCAGGCCGGATAAAAATTTTTCCGGCTTGCTTTTTCTTTGCATATTTATAAATCGGGCAATGAGCAGTTTTGAACTCAAATGTCGCTTTCAATAGTAGGAGGTCGGCAGAGTTCAGCAATTGACTTGATGGATATAGCGGCATAAAGGGCTTAAAGTCCGTCTTTTTATCGGCGAAAAACATATAAGTTGTTCAAATACCTGGGAAAAAGTATTATGATGTTTAGAAAATTCTAGGCTAACCCTTTTCTCGATGAACAAATGTCCGCAATGTCTGAATGTTTTATCCGAACCGGTCGAGGTCTGCGAAAAATGCGGATTTCCGATCAAAGAAGATATAACCGAGACTTTTTCAATACTTGGTGTTGACGAAACCCAAGCGACGAAGATTTTGTTCGATAGAGAAATGACACCGGAAAAATGGCAAAAAATAAAATCTCTTTTTGAAGCGGCTCAAGGCATTTTGCCCGATAAACGCGAAGAGTTCTTAAAAAATGCCTGCGGCGATGATAAAAGTCTAAGAAGCGAGGTCGAAAAACTGCTCGGTTCGTTTGAGATGGCGGAAAGTTTTCTCGAAAGCCCGGCGGTCGCGGAAGCCGCCACGCTTTTTGAGAAAAGACGCACCTTTGCCGCCAATCAGACGACGGGCGAAATAAAAAACGGGAATTTTGTCGCCGGAACGGTTCTGGATGAACGCTACCGCATCATCGGTCTTTTGGGCAAAGGCGGGATGGGCGAAGTTTACAAGGCGGAAGACCTGAAACTGGATCAAACCGTCGCTCTCAAATTCCTACCCGAAAAACTCGAACGAAACGAAGATGCCTTAAAAAGATTTATCGGCGAAGTGCGAACGGCCCGGCAGGTTTCGCACATAAATGTCTGCAAAGTTTACGACATCGGCGATATAAACGGAAAGCATTTTCTCTCGATGGAATTTATTGACGGCGACGATCTGTCTCAGCTTTTGAGAAGAATCGGACGGCTTCCATCGGATAAAGCGGCGGAAATTTCGCGTCAGATCTGCTTCGGTCTGCACGCCATCCACGAGACCGGCATTCTTCACCGCGACTTAAAACCTGCCAATGTTATCATTGATTCGAACGGAAAAGCCCGGATTACCGATTTCGGGATTGCGGGTTTGGAAGCGGATATTTCAAAAGAAGATATTCGCGTCGGTACGCCCGCTTATATGTCGCCGGAACAGATTACGGGAAAAGAGGTGACGCTCAAAAGCGATATTTATTCTCTGGGTTTGTTGCTTTATGAAATCTATACGGGAAAACAAGCGATAAACGCCGATTCGTTTGAGGAACTTCTCGAAAAACAGCAAAACACACAACCGACCAATCCTTCCCAATTTGTTGAAAACATCGAACCCGTCGTCGAAAAAACAATCAACCGGTGTCTGGAGAAAAATCCCGAAAATCGTCCCGCCAATGCTCTGCAGGTCGCCCTCGCTCTGCCGGGCGGAAATCCACTCGAAGCGGCGATTGCGGCGGGTGAAACTCCGAGTCCCGATATGGTCGCCGCCGCACCGAAAAAAGGTGCTTTGAAATTGCCCGTTGCTGTCGGACTGCTCACGACTTTGATAATTGTTTTCTTTTCCCTGATCTATGTTTATCAAGACCTCAAAACATATATGCTTACGCCGTTTGAAAAGTCGCCGGAAATTCTGGCGGAAAAATCGCGGGAGTTTTTGAAAAAGGTCGGTTTCAATGAAACTGTCGCAGATTCCGATTATCAGTTTGTTCAGGACAATACTTTCATTGACTATCATACCTATAACAAAACCGAAAAAAATGCCGATTTGCCTTCCCGCAAGGAAATGCTTCGGAAGGGCGGAGCATTAAATTACTATTTTCTATATCGCCAATCACCGCGTGAATTAGAACCCGTTGATTCGGTCTTTATTACGGAAAACGAACCGTCGCTAAATTTATCGAATATGGCGAACGTCAAACTCGATTCTCGTGGGAATTTATTTGAATTTGTTGCCGTTCCCGACCAAACCGTTTCCGCTGAAAAGAAGGAAGAAAGCGTTGACTGGAAAGTGTTTTTTGACGAAGCGGGTTTGGATTTTAGCAAATTCGAGAAAACCGACTCGGAATGGACACCGCCTGTTTTTGCCGACAATAGACAGGCTTGGAAGGGAACTTTAGCTGACTTTCCAAACGTGCCGATTCGCGTCGAAACTGCCGGGTTCGGCGGCAAACCCGTCTATTTCAAGATCGTCAATCTATGGGATGAGCCGGAGCGTGAAACCGCTTTAAGTCAGAACGTTTACCGAAAATACGGGACGATTTTTTTAATCTCTGTGGTTTTTTTCGCCATCGGCGGTTCGATCTTTTTTGCCTATCGGAATTTGCGGGACGGACGCGGGGATTTGCGTGGTGGTTTGAAGTTGATCCTTTATATTTTTACCGTCGTCCTTGTAAGCCAAATCATTTCCGCCGATCACGTCCCGACGCTTTGGGGCGAATTATCCATAATCTACGAGGCAACAAGTTATGCGGTTATTTTGGCGGTTGTAACCGGACTGGCATATATCGCCATCGAACCGTTTGTGCGGCGTGATTGGTCGGAGACTCTGATCTCCTGGAGTCGCGTAATGAAAGGAGATTTTCGTGATCCGATGGTCGGACGCGATATTCTGGGCGGCGGATTATGCGGAATCGGACATACTGCCGGAATTATTTTCGGTCATATCTCCGTGCAAAGCTATTTGGGAAACAACGAATTCGTAAATGGCTTTACACCTGCATATCTGTTTAACGGCACAGGTGAATTGTTCGCATTTGTATTAAATGATACCGCTGATGATATTTTTATAGGTTTACTGGTGCTGTTTATCGCTTTTATGTTTTATCGTCTGACCGGAAATAAATTTCTCGGTGCATTATCTATCGGAATAATCTCGTTTATCGGGATGTCGCTATTTTTTGTATTGACGATTCATCCGGTCGTAATATTCTCTTCATTATTCATTTCCTCGCTTTATGTCATCGCATTGTGGCGTTTTGGTCTGCTCGGATTTATGGCAAATACATTTTTTTTCAACCTAACATATCTTGTTCCATACACTTTTGATACCTCCGCCTTTTATTTTTCAACATCGGTGATTGCAACGATCCTGGTTCTGGGTTTGGCAGTTTACTCTTTTTACATTTCAATCGCCGGGCAATCTGTTTTCGGCGGAAATGTTTTGAAAGAAATTGAGGACTGATGGATAAAGACCGCTGGCAAAAAATCAAAAGCATTTTTGAATCCGCCAGCGAACTGGCGGATGAGAAACGCGAAAAGTATCTCCGTGAAAAATGCGGCGATGACAGAGAGTTGCGTCGGGAAGTCGAAAAAGTATTAAACTCATTCGAAGAAGCGGATACATCATTTTTAGAAGAACCTGCCGAAAAGGAAGTCATCTCGCAACTTCTCGAACAGAAAACTCAAGACTTGAATAATAAAACAACAGGGGAAGCAAAACCCGAAGCGTTTGTTGCCGGAACGGTTCTGGACGAACGCTACCGCATCATCGGACTTTTGGGCAAAGGCGGCATGGGTGAAGTTTACAAGGCGGAAGACCTAAAACTCGATCAAACCGTCGCGTTAAAATTTCTGCCCGAAAAGTTGGAGAAAAACGAGGATGCATTGAGTCGTTTTATCGGCGAAGTAAAAACTGCAAGGCAGGTTTCACATCCGAATGTCTGCAAAGTTTACGACATCGGCGATATAAACGGCAAACATTTTCTTTCGATGGAATTTATTGACGGCGACGATCTGTCTCAGCTTTTGAGAAGAATCGGGCGGCTTCCATCGGAACGTGCATCGGAAATTTCGCGGCAGATTTGTCTCGGACTCAATGCGATTCACAACGCCGGAATTCTGCACCGTGATCTGAAACCCGCCAATGTCATCATTGATTCCGACGGAAAAGCGAAAATTACCGATTTCGGGATTGCCGGAATCGAACAGGAAATTCAAGATAAAAAAGAGATCATCGGCACGCCCGCCTATATGTCGCCCGAACAGATCGGCGGGAAAGAAATTACGGCAAGAAGCGATATATATTCGCTCGGACTCCTTTTATATGAAATCTTTACGGGAAAACAGGCGTTTCAGGCGAAAACCATTAATGATCTGATCGAAAAACAAAAAAATGAACTTCCGACAAATCCTTCGACCTTTGTCGAAAATATCGAACCCGTCGTTGAAAAAACGATCAACCGGTGTCTGGAGAAAAATCCCGAAAATCGTCCCGCCAACGCTTTGCAAGTAGCGATGGCTCTGCCGGGCGGAAATCCTCTGCAAGTTGCTCTCGAAGCGGGCGAAACTCCTTCACCGGATATGGTCGCCGCCGCTCCGAAAAAAGGTGCTTTAGAACCGAAAAAGGCTCTGGCGGTTTTGGCTTCGATCAGCGTGCTTTTTATACTCGTCGCCGTTTCGCATCAATTTTATAAGATTTACAATATATCGCCGCTCGAGAGATCGCCCGAATTTATGGCGGACCGATCACGGCAGATTCTGGAGAATTTCGGCTATACGGAAAAACCGGCCGACCGCGTTTACAGATATTATCGGGATGACACTTTTATAAATCATTACCGCAAAAATCGCGATAATTTACCTCCGCCGACAGAAATTTTCAGCCGAGGTCAGCCCTTTAATATTTACTTCTGGTATCGGCAGTCATCGAATTATCTGGAGCCTTACGGACAGGCTTTCGTCACGGAAAACGATCCGCCGCCGACGTTGGCGAAGATGGCCAACGTCAAGCTGGATACACAGGGCCGTTTGGTGGAATTTACATATGTTTCCGAACAGACGATCACGAAATCAAACGAAAATAACGAAACCGATTGGAACAAAGTTTTTAAGGAAGCCGGACTCGACGAAACAAAATTCGAGCAAACGCAAGTCGTCTGGAATCCGCCTGTTTTTGCCGATCAGCAAAGAGCCTGGAAAGGAACATTGGCGGATTTTCCCGAAATCCCGATCCGCCTCGAAGCCGCCTCGCTAAAGGGCAAACCCGTCTATTTTCAGGTTGTCAATTTCTGGGAAAAACCTCTGCGGGAAAATTCCGAAAACAGAAATTATTTTCTGCGTCTGTCCGAAATCCTGCTTATCACCATTTTGTTTATAGTCATTATCGGCTCGATAATTCTTGCCCGGCATAATTTGAAGGTCGGCCGCGGCGACGTCCGGGGAAGTTTAAAGCTCTCGATCTTTCTCATTCTGATTTTATTTTTCGGCCAGATCGTTTTTGCACACCACGTTCCGGATCTGAACGGCGAATTGTATCTGCTTTACGAGGCGTTCGGTTATGCGGTTATCCGGGCGATTTTTGTCGGTTTGATGTATCTCGCGTTGGAGCCTTTCGTTCGCCGCTACTGGGCGGAACTGCTTATCTCGTGGAGCCGTCTGCTCAAAGGAGATTTCCGCGATCCGATGGTCGGACGCGATGTTTTAATGGGAGTTTTGCTCGGTATTATTCTCGGAAATTTGAATGGTTCGGTCAGTTTTTTTGCCGAGCTTCTGGGTATTCCGCACAAAAGTTTTCCCGAACATTACTATCCTTTTTCGCTGAACGGGATCAGCGGAAGCCTCAGCGATCTAAGTGAAACGGTGGCCATGTTTACCGGCGGCGGTTTGATGATCCTGTTTCTGCTTTTGCTTTTTTATTTTCTGACAAGGCGAAAATGGGCGAGCATTTTGATACTCTATCTGCTTTTTTATGTTCTTCAAAGCCTGATGTTCGTTCTTTCCACGGGGAATCCGGTCTTCGGCGTATTGGCATTATTGACGGCGATCTGCCCGACACTCGCCGTCGCCCGTTACGGTCTGCTCGGCATCATCACGATGTGGACATTTTTCTATTTGTCGAATGTGTTCCCGATCACCTTCGACACCTCGAGTTTCTTTTTCTCCAGTACGGTCTTTACATTCATCGTCGTTTTCGGCACAGCCATTTACGCTTTTTACACATCAATCGCCGGACAATCCGTGTTCGGCGGTAAGTTACTGGAATCGGCCGATTGACTCTCAAACAGAAAAACACTTTTTGACTTGGCAAACTCGTGTTATTCTAATGGCAAAATAATGAATCTGTTTTGCCGGAAAAATTGTATGACTTTGTCTAAAACCGTTTTAATGTTTGCGGTTTTGATAGGTTTGCTTTTTTCCTGCGGCGAAGGAGTTCAGCTTTTACCTTTTCCTGTCCCGGAAGCGGCCGGAGACCCGCATTCGAACATCAACAGTAAAAATAAAATCCCTTATCAATTCAGCATTCACCGCTTTGAAAACGATCGGGGAGACTCGCACACAAAATCTCAACCGAACGCTTCGAACCATTTCTGGACAAAAGCCGGAATTTTGGCCGGTGGGTTGATATTTAACGTTTACAAAAATTGGCGGGGAAACAATTTTCCGCCGAATCCGGATTTTTTGAAATCAAACCTTTTTCTTTCTTCACGCGGCAGTCGTGCTCCTCCGATTTCTTAAATTTTTAGCCCGATAAAAATTGATTTTTGAAATACAGAGCCTCTACGGATTTTGCGGATGGCTCGAACGTCTGAATTGTATTACAAACTTGAAAAGGTTTTTTAGGAGAAAACATATATGCATACGCCGCCATTATTTGCCGATCTTTTGATCATTTTGCTGGTTTCGGTACCCGTCGCTTTTCTTTGCTTGCGTTTGAAACTTCCCTTACTCGTCGGGTTTATGCTGACGGGAATTTTGATCGGGCCGTACGGGCTGGGGCTGATCGAAGAACTCGAAGCGATCGAGATCCTGGCTGAGATCGGTGTCATTCTTTTGCTTTTTACGATCGGTATCGAGTTTTCGATCCGTCGTCTGTATAAACTGAGAAATCTGGTTCTGATCGGCGGCGGTTTGCAGGTCGGCATTACGATTTTGGTTACCGCCGTCATTTCGGTTCTCTTTGGTCGGGAATTGAATCAGGCAATTTTCTTCGGATTTTTAATTGCTCTTTCGAGCACGGCGATCGTTCTGAAAAGCTATGCCGAACGCAGTGAAATTGATGCTCCGCACGGTCGTGCCGGGGTCGGCATTTTGCTTTTTCAGGACATCAGCATCGTTTTGATGATACTTTTTATCCCGATCTTAGGCGGCAAGGACGCTGTTTCGGGATTTGAAATCGCCAAAACTCTCGGCTTTTCTTTCGGTGCGTTGGTCTTGATCGTGGCGGCGGCCTGGTTTCTCGTGCCGAAAATTCTGGAGCAGGTCGTCAAACTCAGAAGTCCCGAAGTTTTGCTTCTGACCGCCGTTTTATTAAGTCTGGGAATGGCCTGGGTGACGTCGAAATTCGGTTTGTCGCTGGCACTCGGAGCGTTTATCGCCGGATTGGTTCTTTCCGAATCGGAATACAGTCATCAGGTAAATGCCGATATTCTGCCGTTTCGGGATATTTTTAACAGTATCTTTTTTGTCTCCATCGGTCTTCTGCTTTCGATCGCCGCCCTGATCGAAAACTTTTTCAGCGTGCTCGGCTTGGTCATTCTGCTCATCGCCGGAAAAGCCCTGATCGTCTGGGGGGTTGTCAGACTGCTCGGGTTTCCGCAGAGAGTGGCGGCAATGACCGCCCTCGGCTTGGCTCAGATCGGGGAATTCTCATTCGTTCTGGCCAAAGCCGGCCGCGGTGTCGAACTTTTGCCGGACGCGGACTATCAGGTTTTTCTGGCGGCGACGATCATCTCGATGATCGCCACGCCGTTTCTGATCGCCGTTGCTCCGAATTTCGGTGATTTCGTGCAGAAATTTATCAAGGATAAAACCGATGAAGATGAATTGACCGAAGAAGAAGAAATACATCTGACCTCGAGCGGCGGTTTGAATAATCATGTCATCATCGTCGGTTACGGTTTGAGCGGAAGACATCTGGCGAGAGTTTTGCGGGCGGTGCTGGTTCCGTATACCATCCTTGATCTGAATGCCGAAACCGTCCGGCGGGCGAAAAAGAAAGGCGAGAAGATAAATTTCGGCGATGCGACGAGAAGGGAAGTTCTGCGGCACGCCCATATCGAAGATGCCAACGCTCTCGTGCTGGCAATGAGCGATCCGCCGGCCGCCCGGCGAACCGTGAAGATTGCCCGAGAACTCAATGAAAATCTATACATCGTCGTCCGCATACGCTATACGGCAGAAATAACCGAATTGCTCGATCTCGGTGCCAACGAGGTCATTCCCGAAGAGTTTGAAACCAGCATCGAGATATTTTCACGCGTCCTGCAAAAATACGGTGTGGCGAGAAACATTATCGAAAATCAGATCGAGGTCATTCGCGGTCAGGGCTATGAGATGCTCCGTTCGCCTTCTCTGCCGGAAAAAACAAATATTTCAAACTTAAACAACGCCCTGCACGCCGCCACGACGGAAAATATAAAGTTAAAACAAGG
>JBGTRS010000014.1:15869-20336 GCA_041940665.1 Pyrinomonadaceae bacterium
CAAAGACCTGGCCGAACTAAATTTACGCGGTGAAACAGGCGTCAGCGTCATTGCCGCCATCCGTGACGGTGAAACTCAGGTAAATCCCGGAGCGGATTTCATAATCCAAGAAAACGACATACTCATTTTGCTCGGGGAATCCGAAAGAATCGAAAGTGTTCGGAAAATATTCAATGCGTGAGAAAATGTGTCCGGACATGATTTTTTTGGCGGAAAATTTGTCGAAAAAACGCATTGTATTATAGTATGTGTTTACAAACATTTATCGGCATTTAGAAAGTTGAATTTTCACATAAGTAAGCAGCAAGTCTGAATTCATTTATTCTAATTTTATCTTTGTAACGACAGATTCTTCCCAAAGGTGTAAATATGAAAATCGAAATGACCGCAAAACAAAACTTAAAACTTATTACCTTATTGATCTTTATCGGATTTCTGGCGATTCTTTTTGTTCAGGAAGCTTTTTTAACGAACGCTGAAAACCGATCTACCGGAAAACCCGAGAAAACGGAAAATCAACTGCCCGAAATCGCCGATTTGCATTATACGAAGATCGGCCTCGGACAGCGTTTGTTTTTCGGACTCGAGGTGATTGACGAAGAAGGCGATTTGATCAAGGTCGAATTGGCGGAAAAACCGAAAACGGCGAAGTTCAATCAGAACACCTTGACGGTTGATTGGACGCCGACGGCGGCAGACGGCGAGAACGGCAGATTTTTAGTCAAAGTTACCGAAATACCGCGTGATAAAGCTCACAAAAACCGCACCGTGACGAAGGAATACAACATCAAGATCGTTAAAGAAAAGGTCAAATTAAACGAACTTCCAATGACCACTTTGGAAGTTGATGCGTTTGTTTCGGTCATTGACCCCGAAAGGCTCAAGGCCGCCAACAAAAAATGGGACATCATTTCGCTTTTTCAGAGAATCGCCGAGATCGAAGCCGACAAACAGATCAAACCGGGAAGCGACATCCGGCCTTCGACGGGCGAACAGTTTTTTCATGATGCGATGAAACAATTGGCAATTATGCACAAAAATCCGACGATCGATCCGGACGATAAAAGGTTTAACAAGGAATGGGACGCCGAGCATTGGAAACTGACCGCCGTGCGGCCGCGGATCAATAAAAAGGTTTTTGAACTGCGGCTCGTTTATTTTAATGTGAAAGCCCCTGAACCCGTCTATCTGATGCCGCGGATGCGGATCATTCGCGGCGGCGATGCGACTCGTCCCGATGAGCTGCGGCAGAAAAACAACTATGTCTTCGCCAAAAAGTTTCACGAAACATTTTTCGACGGCGAAAATATGAAACCGTTCGTCGCGGGCGATAAGGCCAGATACGGCGAAGCCCTCGCCGATTTTATCACCTGGGTTTTGACCTACAACGACCCGCAAGAGCCGATGATGAAGGCGAATTTTGCCGCTCTTCCGCATAATTCCCGGCTCGGCGGCGGCAATGAATATGACGATCAAGGCAATTATCTGCACGGCGACGCCTGGGCGTTGGGGGCCTTCCTCGTCAATCCCGTCATGCGGAACGGCGAAAAAGTTCTGGCGATTACGAGTCCGCCGATCTCCGGTTTTGTCGCTTCCATCAAACCAAACGAAGACGAAACCGCTTACAAACCCGCCACTCCGCCGGTTGCCGATCCCGCAAGTCCCGCTTACAAGAAGGGCTGGGAAACTCTCGTCGGTGATGACGGAACGCTTTTTATTCCCGAAGTTTTGCCCGACGGCTCAATCGGCAAAAGCAATATCGATACGACCCTTAACGCCCACGATTATAAATTCGGTTATCAAACGGCGGAAACAAAATTGAACGATCCGCGTCGCCGTCTCTTTGAAGAAAAGGGAATGACCTGTATCCAGTGCCACGTCCGCAATTTCGACGAAGGCGATTATCTGCAGAGCGTCCAAACGCCGAAGGAAACGCCTGAAGATATTTCGACCAGAAAAATTCCGCGGGTCTTTTTTGTCATCGTCCCAACCTTGCACGGCGGACGCAACGAATACATCCACCGCGAAGAAATGGAACAGGTCGGCAATCTGCAGGGCGTTTTCCGCGATTATCTCGGCATCAATGTCAAAATGAATTCGCCGCTTTCGATGGATTGGGTTCACGGTACGAAAAAAGGCCGTAGTTAAGTAAGAAAGCAGAAGTTCCATCAAAAGATGGTTTTTAAGAAACTTATGTTTCAAAGGCGGCTTTGCCGCTCGATGTGCGGAATGGCTCTCGCCATTCCGAATTCCGACAGATCACCTGAAAAAAGCGAGGCTCAGCCTCGCAAATTTAGGAATACAATTAACGGAAAGTCAAAGACTTTCCGCACATCAAGCGGGCAAAGCCCAAAGAGAATTTATTAATAAATTCTCTTGATTAGAGATTTTTTTCGGAAAATTAAATTTGGAGCAAAAATAAAACAGATGATTTTCAAGATATTCAAAACCCCTTATCTTGAAAGAGTAGGGAAGTTTTTACTCTTTGCATTCCTGATAATTCTTTTTACGGAAACGGCCGAAGCACACGTTAAATGGTTCGTCGAGTTCGATATTTCCGAACCGCCTCTGCCGATCGGCGAAGTGATCGATAAAACTTTCGTCTATATGTTCATTGCGTCGGTCATCGCCTGTTATCTGTTTTTTCTGGCCGACCGCTACATTTATGAAGAGGGTTATCTCGCCGAATTCGATAAAAAACTGAAGATGTTCGACAATGCCGCCAATTACATTATGCGGGCGTCCGCCGGAATTTTCTTTCTCTCGCTTTTTCTCTGGTGGGTGTTTAACGGCGAAAGCTTTTTCATCACGCCGGAACTTAAAACCCAATCTCCGATCGTTCCCTGGATTCATCTGATCATCGCCCTCTGCGTCATATCCCGCTACACAACGCCCGTGACGGGCATCGGCATTTTCTTTTTGTGGTTTTCCGCCGTCACTCAATACGGTCTGTATCACTTGCTCGATTATCCGATCTTCCTCGGCATCGCCTATTATCTGACCGTTTCGGGAATCAAATCGAAAGGCTGGCTCAAATCCGCCTTTGTCGTCCTGTTTGCCTGCACGGGGATAACTTTGATCTGGGCATCGGTCGAAAAATTTGCTTACGCCGATTGGACGAATCCGATCTTTGATAAAAATCCCGAAATGCTGATGGGGATGTCGCCTTCGCTGTTTATGAAAATTTCGGGCTTCGTCGAATTTTTCGTAACTTTCATTTTGCTCGGTGCGGTTTCGGTCGTCGGCCGTCTCATCTCGTTGGGATTGATGTCAATTTTCGTTCTGGCGGTCGTGCAGTTCGGCATCGTTGACGCGATCGGTCATCTGATGATCGTCGCGATTCTTTGGGTCTTGATCGTCCGCGGCCCGACCGATGCAAGAAATATGCTCGTTCTGCCCGATAAGTCCCTGTTTACCGAAGCCTATTTTATGACCGGACTTTATTATCTGGCTTTCGTCACGATCTTTCTGCTTTATTACGGGCTTCATTATCTATTTTATGCTCCGTACTAAAGTTGTTTGAGGTCGGTAGCATGGCAACTGACCTTGACTGCATATTTAAATCCGCTTTGATGTTTTCAAATGCTGAAATGAAAACACTGATCTCTAAAAAATACGGAATTTATGTAATGTAATGACATTTTTACTCATATATTTATGAACAGCAAATTTTTGCCTTCAGAATCGAAATATAGGAGAGAAAAAGTATGTCTATCTTGCCGAATAAGCGACCCGTTATTAAAAAGGATTCCGCCGAAAAAGTGGCGAAATATTTTCTCGGCGACGGTTGGAAGGATTTCGATGCGGTCGAGATCGCCGTACGTCAGAAAAAGATAAATTTTTACGATGACGAACTGGCCGTCATGACCAAAAAAGATTACAAAACCTTCAATTGGAACGCCGAACCGTCCGCATATATCATCAAAGGAAAGCCGAAGGCGATCTTGCGAAAAGGCGTTCATTTCTACACGCTTTCCTATCATCACAAATGGAACAGTACGAAAAGATACGTCGCCCTGCGTCCCGCCACGCCGGACGAAAGCCTTCCCGTCTGGCGAACCGCTAAGAACGGCAAACTTTATTCCGACAAAGGGATCGCCATCAACCAGCATCGGGGCGGAGCGAATTCCACCTGGTCGGAAGGTTGTCAAACCGCCCATCTTTCGCAGTATGACGAATTTATCGGAATGATCGGCGAAGCGGTCGGTTACAAAGTGCCGAAGGGAATTATTTCCAAAACCGATGCCAGGTTGATGAAAGGGATCGGCCGCATTCCGTATATATTGATCGACCAGGCCGATTTCAACTACATCATCAAACTCGATGAAAAAGATTACGATTCGGAAGCCGATCTGAAATACAAAATGGCGAATTTCGTAAATCTGCAGACCTTTGAAAGGGTCAAGCCGGAAGACAAACCGGTTACCGGTGCCGCTAAAATTCTCAAAGCGGTAGAAAAGGAAGCCG
>JBGTRS010000015.1:0-20119 GCA_041940665.1 Pyrinomonadaceae bacterium
GCCCCGGAATGCTGTTCAATAAATCCGGTTATTCGTGCCAACAGAAACTTCACAAACCAGCGATTCATGCCGTGCAGCCGGAAATTGGCGAAACCGTCCCAAGTTTCCTCCATTTTGTCGATCTTATCAGTCAGGACGGATTCTAATTCCTCGAAACTTTTACCCCTGATTTCCTTAACCAGCGAATACATCGTGTAGCGGATCGAACTCGCCCCGTATTTACGAAAATTTATCGATCGGCGGACGGTGAATGTTTCAATGAACCGCGCCACCTCATTTATTTTCCGGCGGGCTTCGTCGGGGGAATCGGTCGACTTGAGCGGCGCGAGCATCAATGGAAAAGCGAGCGATGGCGCGATGCCGCAGTGAAAGCTGTAAAACACTTGTTCCCAGCCCGGCTTTTCTTGCTTCTGCGCTTCCAGAATATCCGTATAGCATTTCAGATAAAAGCGCATTTCATCGTGGACGAGTCGGCTAAATCCGTTGGTCGAATCCGCCTTGAGTCTCATCTTTGACAGATTGTCGCGGAACCAGCTGTGAAAACGGGTCCCGATCTTCTCGAAATCCTCATTGGACGAACCCGCTTTAGTCTGGCGGATCGTTTCTGCATATTGACTGCGTAGCCAGGCTTGAAAGAACTGTTGGTCTTCTTCTTTGCTGTATTTATGCAGTGCTTGAATGGAGTTTTTCCAAAAATTATTCGCCTTTTCGCGCGCTGCCGAGTCACCGAACCGCGACAGGATATAACTTTTAAGCATTTCGGTGGATGTAAGATTCAGACCGCGGTCATTCATCGATTCGAAAATCGTATAGGCGTTGTCGTCAGAATAAGCGGTAATTTCAACGAGGATAACGTTGTATTTCAGCCAGTCGAGAAAGTACGGAAAAGCCGCGCCCCTTATTTCGTCAGGAAAAGCACCCTCAATATCGGCGTATCTTTCAACCATATTGATCGTGGATTCATCGTCGCCGGGCTGAACTTCGTAATCACCGTAAAGAAAAAGATTTTCCAAGCACGTTTTTCGTTCTTCCACCTGTATGTTGAACGACTTCTGCCCGAATTTCTCGGAGAAGACGAGCGGTTCGATCGATTCTTTTTTAGATGCATCCTTTTGCAGATTGTTGAGAAAGATCAAAAACAGAGTCAGCGAGGTCAGACGCTGCTGACCGTCGATAATACTTTTTTTGCCATCCTTGCTGCTGACGACGAAGGGACCAAGATAGTAATTGTTGTAATGCTCGACCGCCGTCCGCGGATCGCCTTCTTTGTAAACATCGAGAAAGGTCGTCGTCAAATCGGTGACAAGCTGCTCGATGTGTTTTTGCTCCCAGCTGTACTCGCGCTGAAAATAATCGACCGTGTATTTTCGTTCGTTCAGTACATCGAAAACAGTGCGGTCGTCGGCATCAATTTTATGATCGTCTCTGCTCATATTAAATTTTAATGTTTCTAACTGTGATCTGCTTTTTCAATCGAGCATTCGAGTAAAACTCTCTTCCGCACGCCGATTAGCTCGTTTTAACCAATCGCAGAATTCTTTCGCCTCGTTTCGTGTGGCGAATTTTAAGGAAAATATTTCTTTTTGTGCCGTGAAGCTTACCGGATTGAACGGTTCCGGCATAGTTAACAGATAGCCACCTGCTGGAACTTCAAAGGTCGATGAATTATAAATAAATGTTAATGAGGAAGTGAAAAGTTCTTCTTCATTTATATCTTCCTGATTTGAAACCTTTATCTTCATAACCGAAAAACCATCATAACCGAAATTTATTTTATGCTGAAAGAAAAGGACATGTTTATTAAAATTACGATTTGGGAAAATATAAGTTAATATTTTGACACGAAGAGTTATGACAGCGGATGTTGAGCAAGAGGTTCGAGAGTCACTTTCCAGTCTTCTTGCGTTATCTTTTGAAAATACCAAACCTGATCTTGGCACGCGCGAAAAGGTCGATGGTTGGGCGAAGCTATCCGAAAATCACTGGTTGATTTTAGAAGTTGAAGATGGGCAGAAGCACCCGACGACAAATGTATTGAAGTTATGGCGGTTTCTCGACGTCAGACCGGAAATTTCAATCATTCTGATTCACGTTTATTTCAATGACAGCAAAGCGATAAAAAGCTCGCGCGGCACATTAGCCGCTTGGCTCGGGGAAAAAATGGAAACAATTTTACACGGACGTTTTTATTACCGCCGGTTAATCTTTGACCGTAAATTTTCAAAATGGACAGGAGAAGCCGAACTAAAAGAGGCAATTTTAAATTTTCAAAGCTAACAGTCAATCTCCGGAAATAAATGTCTGAAAATTACTCTGTTTAGATAAGCAGCAAATATTTTTATATTGTATGAAAACAGCTCGAGATACATTTGAGAAATTGAGAGAATTTTGGCGTCATTCTTATTCCGCTCTGAACGTAAAAAACGGTGACGTGGAATCCGCTCTCAGAGAATGGATTCCGAGAATTCTTACCGATGACGGCTTGAGCTTGGATTCTCCAATCCGCAGACTTTTCTCGTTCAAACCGCCAGAACCTTTCTTTGGAAATTGGATAACAAATAACGGTGATCTTTTTGTTGAGAGCAAAAGTGTTGTTGTGCTTATCAATCCTGGTGATGGAATTACATATTCGCAATGCGCCGATCCGGATATATCGCTTGTTGGTCGTCCTCATTGGCAACTGTTAAAAGAATATTATACAACCGGGGCAATTCGTCATGATGGAAAGTTACATCGTTTGCTTTATACCCGTAAACTCCGAAATCCAGCGTACAATTATCTTGCCGGGACAAGATATTTTGCATGGGGTTAGTGGACTAGTCAATGGGAAAATATGCTTCGCGCTATCGATGAAAGGGATGAAGACGAAGCATTTTTAACGGTTGAGCTTTTTGCGTATTCCAGTCTAAATGCCAATGAATTGAACAGCGATACTGTTAATGCGTTGCTCTCAAGTCAGCTGACTGTTCGCTTAATCGTAGATTTAATTCAAGATGAGTCAGCCCGCCCAAAAAGAATTATTCTTGTAAATAAACGGTCAATCTGGGAGCCGTTGCTTCAGCGACATGGTTTTAACTTTGTTCCAATGAAGCCGCGGAACAATCGGGGAAATCCAAAGGCATATCGACTTTACTTCAATAAACAACCTACGCGAGTTCCTGTGATTTTGCTTCATCAAGCACAAAAAATGAAGTTTCCAACGCCGGACAATGGTGCGCGTGAGATATTTGGTGTTCGGTGAACTGTCCCACCTTTGAATTGTGAATTAAGGTGTGCGAAAACTTCAGATTTGGCACACCCGCTTAATTGTTTGTGGAAAAATTATGGTGTGAGGCGTTGTCTTTCTTTGTCGTGCTTACTTAAAAATTCAGCTAGTTTTTCTGGAGATAGCGGAATAGAAAACGCGGCGGCAGGACTTGCGGCTTCGTGTAAAGAAATAATTTTACCAGTTTTCGGAAGAAAAACGGGGGAGCCACTCATACCTTTATAAGTTCTAATATCAGACAAAATGCGTGAAATTGGCGGACGCTCAAAGGGAGCCAATGCGGAAATATATCCACGTTGCAAAACTGGACCAAAACGGTAAACAAGTTGACTATCGATGAAAGGATTAACAAACAAATCGCTACCACCTGGAAAACCAAACATAGCAATTTCTTGACTTGTGAAGATTGCAGACGAATCGTCGTTAATCTCTAAAGGTTTGCATTGCTCAAACTCTTTTTCCGGCTGTCGCTTAATATCAATTAGACCAATGTCAATTTCTATATTATTAGTGGTTGTAACGAATTCAATCGAACAAAGTGCTGTTTGCCATCCCTCATCTGCAAAATATGTAAATTGAACTTTTGTTCTATCATCTGCTACTAGATCAGCGTTGTTCAATTCGCTTTTAATACCTTCAATGACATGGCGATTAGTAATGACAGTATTTTCTCTTATTAAAAATCCAGTTCCGTCAACGCGAAAAAGATCCCGATCTGTCGGATTATTTTTATATTCTTCTTCGCCTTTTGCCAAACGTCCTATAGCACATACTCCATTACGGATATTATTTAAGATTGCTTGATCTATCATTTTTATTGCTCTTGTAGGAAATTCAAATTTAATTGATTTTCGCTCAGTTCTTTATTCTAACAGTCTAGAAGTAATGTGAGTAACCAAACTTTTTTCTTAGTTCTAAAGTCTAAATTCTAATGTGTGCAAAAACTAGGGATTTGGGACAGCTTTTGTATTCGCTCAAATCTTCAGGCTTATTAATTTTAGTCTTACATTTTACCTAGAGGTTTTTGGAAACCACTCTTCCGCAAGTTTTTGAAGAGAATTGTTTTATTTCAAAAACCATTTTTATTTTTGGAAAATCTAGTTTTCAAGCGATGTCTTGTTTAATGTAATCAGTTAGTTTAAAAATCTATTAGCATTGTTTGTCTAATCAGGTCTTATGTTTACTTGGATTTTATTAAATCTGGCGAAGGACTATTACCTTCTAAAAACAGGATAATTTTTTGATTTTTCAATTTGTGAACCAGTTATTTTATTTTCGTTCAAATTACTTAGCTTGTGATTATCAAAGATTTGAATGTGGGTAAAATGTGAAGCTTTTAGGTTTTGCTTAACCTCCAGATTTTGAAATATTTCCTTGCTTAAAACATTAATTTTTGTTTTATCGCTGATAACGGAACCTGCTCCGACTTTTTCAAGATTTTGCGACAAAATTTTACCTGCTTGATTAATAAAAGCCTGTTCATTGGCTCCGGCATCTGTTTTGAGCAAATCGGCGAGATCAATTTTTAAGTTCTCGCGTAGTGAGGCGACAATTTCAGAGCGGTTGTAGTCTTGGCGGATTCTGTTAAGCCGTGCTGCTTCGCCGTCGAGTTTGGAAAAGCTTTCAGTGATTTTTCTTTTGTCATTAACGTGAAGATACAGATTGTGGGCTTTTTCGAGTTGTTTGTAAGTTGCAAATGCCTGATGGCTCAGTTCCGGCGGTAAATTGTGATTGCTCGCTTCGAGTTCTTTGGGTTCGAGGCGTTCCTTAGCGATGTCAGCGGCGTTCTCCTTAATTTGTTTTTTTTCTTCTGTTGTGAAAATCGATTCGAGATCAAGATTTTCTTTATCCGAAAAACTTTCATTCTTGCCAAATTTTTCATTCAGTCTCGCTGCAAAAAGCTCTTTTTCTGCACGATTTATTTCGGACTCGTAAATTTTGAGGCTTGCCGGAAGTTTTTCATGGTGTGAAATACCTGCGGCGGTTTCCCGGGGCTTGTTTTTTTCCAGAATATTTTCGAGCCGGGAAATTTCGGAGAATTCCTTTCTGATATTTAATGCGATCTCTTTAGTCGTTTTCACATTTTCCGTAAATTTTTTGAAATCTGAAACGGTAATTTCTTCTTGAACTGTCTCGAAAAACTTATCGTTGATTTTGTTTGCCGCAAGTCGCGAATCAGCAAGTCCGAAAGCCGCTGCAACGATTTTCATTTGTTCACTTAACGGGGGAAAAGATAAATTTTGGCTTTTGGCGGCGCGGTTGCTGTAGCTTTCAATCATACCGGTATTTTCGTGCCGCGCGGTTCTGCCTGCATCCTGCATCTCTGTTAAAAAATCAAGTTTTTCGAGTATCGCTTTTTCAGCTTGAATGATTTCTTCTGAAACTTGGGAACCAACAGAGTTTTTTACTTCTTCTTTAATAAAATTTATCGCTTCATTTTGTCCTGCCTCCCTGGCGCGAGCGATTTCTTTCGCGTCCAAATTCGAGTGATTATATTTTTCGCTCTCTTTGGCATCGTCGGGATAAAATTTTTCGAGAAGTTCAGCGTAAGTCTCCCGGCTTAAAATGGAGTTTTCCGACAGTGTTATTTGAATTGTTGTTTTATCGCCGTCTTTAGCAATTTCGGCTTTGCTGAAGGTATTGAGGATTTCGCCGATTCTTTTTATTTCGGGATTTGCGGCTTTACTGAGTTCTTGACTAATTGATTCGATTTTTTCAGGCGTTTCATTGGTTAAAAGTACGCTGGCGGCTTGAACGTCTCGTCCATTTAATTCCTGGGTTAAAAGATGCGAGGATTCCAGTTTTTCGCCCAAAGAGCGTGCCTGAAAAAATCGGCTTAACGACAAAAAACTTTTTTCGGCTTTGCTTGCTTCCGGTTTTTGCAAAGAGCTTTCACCGGTTTGCCGCTCCCGTTTGACGTATTGCCTGAAGGCAAGCCGGTATTCGAGATTTTCCTTTTGGTGAACTGCCCGTTCGTAAATAAAATCCTTTTCCTGCGGCGGCAGTTGTTTATAAACGCTGAGGTGATCAAACTCGTTTTTAAGTTTAAGTTTCTCGTTCGGCAGTTTTATGCTCTCAAAAAAATGTTTCGTCGCTCCGATTGCGTCCTTTAGTTCACGTCTCGCGAGCCTCGATCCAAGACTTTCAATCAGGTTTTGGGCTTCGGGACTGGGCGCGATTTCTCTCCGAAGAAGTGATTCGGTCATCTGGCGGCGGCTCACTCCCGAGTGAGCGTAAGAAAGCCTGATTGCGGTCATCTCGCTCGTATAATGCTTTGGCGAGGCTTCGGTGAAAAGAAACTGCATCTCCCGAACTGTTAAAGGTCGCTGGAGGTTTTGCTTTTCGCTTTTTTCTAAAGTCTTCCAATTAAAACCGACGGAAGCGTTTTCGGCACGGATTTCCGACGCTGCCTTTATTAGATCATCACGGGTTATCGCCGTTTCAAGCCGGGCGGCATAGCGGCGGTATCTTTCGTTTTCGTGCCTGAGCCTCGTTTCTGGCTGCCGGAGTTGGTAATTGATGTAAGACTGGGCGAAATTTCTTTCTGCGATCAAATCTTTCGAGGGATTTCCGACGATTGCTTCGGTGGACCCGGCGAGTTTGAAAGCAAAAGACGGTTTTAGTTCCTGAACGGTTTTTAGCTCTTTTTTTAATTGTTGAGCGGAGGTTTTATCGCCGTTTGAGTGAATCTCGTCCAGTTTTGCCTGCACGCCGGCGGTTTCTAAAGTTAATTTGCGAAAAAAGGTTTGAACGGCGCGCTTTTCGGCTTTCGGGAATTCGCCGGGAGTTTTTAATTCGATGACGTTTGGGCGGCGAAGATTAATTTTTTCGATTTGGCGAAGGACGCTTTCGCTTAAATTTTCCGCGTTTCCGGCAAGCCGGGAAACGGTTTTCACCTTTTTCAACTCGTCGGTATTATTTTTCAGAGAGGGATTTTCTTCTCGATCTAAAACTATTTCCCGCAGTTCTGCTCGGGTCGGCGTAAGAGCGGCATTCTTCCAAATTTGCTTTTCGCTTTCGAGTTTATTCTTTTCGATGGGCGGAAGATTTCTATCCGATAATTTCTGCTCGATCTCACCTAATTTTTGTTTTTGATAAATCTTTTCGAGCCGGTTAAGCGTGTCGTCGCGTCCGCTTTGCCAGACCAACTCGTTAAACGGCTTTAAGATTTCGGAAACCTTTTCGCCGCTTTCGAGCCGCCGGTCAATTTCGGGAAGCGTTTTTGTCAGCAGGCGATTGATTTCAACTTCGGTAAATTCCGGCGGAATTCGCGGCGGCGCGTTGTTTATTAAATCAATTCTTTCAAAAGTTTCAGTTGAAACCAGCCTGCTCGCTTCAAAGTCGCGTAATTCATATTTTTCTAAGGATTGCTCAAGACTTTCATCCGTTTCAAGCGGCTCGCGGGCAAGCGAATCTTCATAAATTTCCTCTAAAATTTTATTTTCATCCCCGTGATCAAAAGCCGTACCAACCGACTGCTCGTTTTCAAACCCTGAAAACGGAACGAGTTCGATTTTATCCGCAGGTTCGAGCGAGTGAAGTTCATCGGCTAAACCCTGGATTTTTTCAAGAGTATTTTTAAAGCGCTCCTTTTCACTAAAATGCTCGTTTTTCCCGCTTTCAAAAAATTCGGTTTTACCTTCCAGGGACTCGTAAATCCAATTAAACACTTTTAGTCTGGTCTCAGTGTCAGCTGAGATGCCGGAAATTTTATCAGCATATTCTACGATTTTTGGAGCCGTTTCTTTAGCTTGCGCTTCGTCTCCTGTAATTCGTGCGATCTTTTGGGCAGCGTATTCCAGCGTAGTAATGCGAAGCGCTGGCGAGATGCCAAGTTTTTCCTGCGGAATTAAAAGCACGCTGCCTTCGCGTAAATTTGCGCCGCGTTCATAAATGTCGCGGACAAACTGCGAATGTTTTCCCAGATGGGAAGCCTGCTCGCTGCGGTTTCTTCCGTCCGTTTGGTTTATTTTCTCTAAAAGTTTATCCGATTCGCTTGTTGCGAGAATTTCATTTATGGCTCTTTGCGTTCTCGGGTTAATTTTATTAGGTGCGTTTTCATTTCTGGAGGTCTTATTTATTTCCTTAGTTTCCTTTTGTTTTTGAAAATTACTGACCTTTTCAATTGCCATTTTTACCACATCCGCGTGGCACATCTCACCGCCGCGACAGGAGCAGATTACGGTGATTTGATCTCCTTTATAGAAAGAATCGCTGAGTAATCTGAATCCTTCGCGCAGATTGTTTTTATTCTCTTTATAATCTTGGCGAAGTCTGTCAGCGTAACGGGCGAGAGCCTCGGCGCGATCCGTTTGAAGGGCTTTGATTTCTTCAGTGGTCGGCGCGAGCGGCTTTAGTTCTGGTGAGAGAATGTTGTCTAAATCGAGAATCCGTTTTTGTCCAGAATGGTTTTCCGCGCCATTTTGAAGCCGGACGCTTTTTTCAATGGCTTGATTTTGGGCTCTTGATGCTTGCTGGCGGGTGACCTGAGACTGCTGAATTTTCTCGCCGGTTCGGTTATCAAATCCAAGATGCGCGAATTTTTCGTTTAGATAAGCGAAGGTTTTCGGGGCTTGGCTTGAAAGTCGCGCCAGTCCCGTTCCGATTCCTGCCTTCGGAATGACGATTGTTTTATCCAAGGGAATTCGGGCGAAAGCTTCGTCAATCGCTCGTTTGTTTTCGGCGAACTCCTTGTCGCTGAAAAAGCTGTTCGGGTTGTTATCGGGAGCTTTTTTTGTCGGAATGCCAACGGCGTTTTCTTCGCCGCGCATCTCCTTTGCCTGCCCGCCGAAACCCCGCCCCGCCAAGTTGTCGCCGAAAAGAAAGATTTTGTCCTTATTTTGCCGGACATCCTCGCGTCCGACGCGCGTCCATATTTCGATTTCCTGAAAATTTGTTTCGCCCATTTCGACAAGTCAACCCCGGTTTGTTTTTGAATTCATCGGAGAATTAATTTCTGCGCCTCTTGCGAATGGCAAATTTTATGCCCTGGAAATGCAGAAAAACCTGGCGGTTTTTGCCGGGATTTATCGCGCCTTTACGGGATTTTCAGATTTAATTTTCAGGTTTTGTTCCGGCTGGTTTATTTCCGCACCAAATATTACCTTGTTTGTTTCTTGGGCTGTTGATTTATTGGAGTTTGGATAATCTGCTTGCCTGTCCTTAGAGGGATTTTTATTCTGTTCAGAATTTTCTTTATCTGGGATAAAGCCGGAAAGAATTTTAGATAGATTTTTGCCGCCGCTTTGGACTGCTGCGGAATCGAGTATTTTTTGTAAGTTTCTCGCTTCAGATTTATTTTCGGTCTGCTTGATCCTCAGTTCAATCGCCACTAATTCTTTCGGCGTAAAAACCGGCTCAAAGAGATATTTTTCAGCACCGAAAAACGACTTCGTTTTAAACTCTTTTGCTTCACCGGCGGCGAATTTTTCCAAACGCCCAGCGGCTTTATAATTTTCTTTGAGAGCCGCTTCTTTCTCCTTGACGATTTTTTGAAGCTCCCGGCGGGTTTGACGTTTGTCAGATGACTCCAGAAAAAAATCGAGCGTCTGGTTTAAAATCGAACCGTGCAGATGCAGTTCGACTTCATTTAAACTTGCCAGTTTTATCTCTCCGGTTTTTTTGCTAGTTATCTCAAATTTTTGAATTTGTTTGTGTTTTTGAAAATTTTTAAATTCCCCCTTCGCACGATTAAGTTCGATGCGGCACATTACTTCGTGGGCAATAGCACGCACGGCGATAATTTTTTGCTTATCTTCGGCTAAAAAGTTCTTTCCATCTTTTGCGGCAAAACTTTCGATCAATTCCTTTTGCCGTTGCCAGTTTTCCCGATAAGCGGCGGCATCTTTCAGCTCAAAGGCAAATGATTCGATTTCGCCCAACTCGCGGGCGGTAAACTCGGGCTTTAAATTTTCTTTATTTTCAGAGGAAGAATCCCCTCTATAAAATTCATTCAAAGTTTTTGAGATTGATCGCTCGCGCGATATTTCTTTTGAAAGTTCCTCACTTTTTTCGTCTATTTTTTCTAAAACTGAAGCTTTGATTTCTTCAAGTTTTTGCTGGGTTTTTTCGCTTTTACTCAAGCCGATTTTATCCAAAACTTTGCCGATTTTTCCCCGTAGTTTTTGATCCGTTACTGTCTTGTTTTCAATTAACGAATCAATCTTTGACAAAGACCACTTGCCGCCGCCGATTTCAAAGGAAAAGACTCGTCTATTGTCTGCAAAATCCTGTGCTCTCTTTTCCGATAGGCGAACTCTTAGGTTTGAAACGAACTGTTTGGCTTTTAGCCGTTCTAGCTCTTTATCGGTTCGTGTAGGTCCGCCTCGCTCAATTGCTAATTCTTTTCGCACTCTTTCAAAATAATGCGCGGCGCGGATATTACCTTTTTCTAATGCGGCAGTTTGCAGCATTTGGAGTTCTTCGCGGCTTAAGGTAGGGACGGGGAGTTTTTGACCTCCACGGGCGCATTTTTGCCGGATTTTTTCGGCAAGCGGTTTAACTTGTTTATAATCGGTTTCCTGCCTTGCAAGAGTTTGGTTTTCCTTGCGGATCAGGTTATGGAGAATCGTTTTTATACGCCCCACGCTTTCCGAGTTTTTTTCGAGCTCGCCTCTAACAAAATCTTTCCTAAAACTTTCTCTTCTTGCGGGATCGGTTATCTTTTCTTTTCTGATTTGCCGCGACGCTTCTTTTTCCGCCCGACGCTCCAGATCGAAAAGCGACAATCTGCGATGCTTTCCCGTCAATTTGTCGAAAATTTTAAATCGTCTTTTATCGCCATGATCGGTCAAAGATTTGAGATTTTCTCTTGTTTTTTCAAGGTAAAACTTTGCCAAAATCGCCCGTGCTAAAACCTCTCGCTCGCTTTGAATTTCGCCTGCCTGCTGATTTTGATTGGCTGTTAATTTTTGAGCCGAAGTTTCGAGATTTTCTTTGGCTTTTTCAGGTGAAAATTTTTGTGTTTTCGCAGGCTTTGATTCCTTCGCTTTATCGCGCTTGATCTTTTGTTTATCTTTTATGATTTCTTCCAATTTTTGATTTGCCGCGTCAATCATGAGTCCCGAAACAAAAACCTTTTCGCCTTCTTCGCCGCTTTTCTCGTAATGCGGAAGAAGTTCTCGTGGTATTTTCGTCAAGATTTTTTTCTCCTCGTTTTTATCAAAAAAGGTTTTTTGCACGGCGACGTGAACGTGCGGATTGTTCGTGTTGCGGTGAATGCCGGCAGCCCAGTTGAGACGTTCCGCGCCGACGGTTTCTTTCATCCTTTCAAGCGCGTAACTGGTAATTTGTTTAAGCGAATTTTGCCGCTCTTTTTCGTTTTCGCCCAAAAGATTAAAATCTTCCGCTTTGAAAGATATAACGAGGTGATGAAGTTCTGTGTTAGAAACTCTTTTGTTTGAAATTCCGTTTTTTAAGAATTCATTGGCTTTTTTGACTGAAGTTCGATTCGAGTAATCGCTGAAAATCTCTCTTGTTTGCGGCTCGCCCTGCGTGGGATCGGTTTTGCTGTGGGCGATGTAATGAACCAGCCCGCGGCTGCTTCCGCTTTTAGCCTGAACGCTAACGACAACTCTCATCTCTTATTCTTGCCCGGAAACCGTTTTGTTTGACAAAATCCGCTCCTTAACTCGTTCGATTTTGGTAAAAAGATAAAGCATTTCAGGCTCGATTCGGGCATCAATTTCAAGGGCATGATGCTCCGCCAACTGAGCGAGTTCTTCAAGGGCGTGTTCGAGCAGGAAGAGAATATTCCGGTGGCCAACTTCCTGGCTGTTTTTCCGCTCGATTTCCGCCGGCGAAAAGTATTCGATTAAACGAGTGAAAATCTGATTAAGAAAGGACATCGAGATGCTGGCGATGCAGTAGATTTCCGCCGCCAAAATTTTGGTGATGCGGGAGTTTTCCAAAGCTTCGTTTAATTTCACATCCATCTCGCGCGCCGCGTCTTCGAGGCGTTCAAAGCGCGCGTCAAAAACATCTTGCTTTGCGAACTTGTGCTTTTCGTTATTGATAAGCCAATCGAGTTTTTTTCCTGTTTCGCCTTCAGCCGTAAATTCAAACGATTTTCCGCGAAGAGCAAGCCGGATGAGTTTCTGGGCGACGGCGGATTTTTTCTCGCCGCTCGCGCGGGAAATCTCGCCGATCATTTCCAAATCTTTCCGGTAAGGGCGAAGGTAAAGCGATTCGCCCAAAGCCTCATCCGAAACCTTGTTTATTTTGCCGATCAATCTTTGTTTTTCCTTGGTTCTCATTGAAATTATTTAGCAAAAAATAATCTAAATTCTCCGCTTTTTTTTCTCCTGAAATAAATGCCTAGCTGTGTCAGAATTTTCAGACAAAAGTAAGTCTTTTATCTGCCTCATTTATCAAACAAAGACATTTTGGGCTTTGCATTTAATCATTGAAAAATAGAGATTTACGCTTGTCAGAAAATCCTGCCGCTTGAGAGATGAGCAAGAAATGTTCCCAAAGGGTTTGTTTTTAATGGTTTTTGTTAAATCTCATTTGAATATTCTTGTTTTATTTGGAATTTGTCAGAATCTGACAGCGATAAGCCTAAATTTTACAGCCGTTTAATTTCTGACAAATGATAAAAAGCCTTCTATCCTGCCATACAAGTCGAGGAAAGAAATTTTGTAATTGAAATGCGGCGAGTTGGCGTGGCTCAGAATGCGGGCAGAACAGGGCGGCACGAGATTTGAATTGACTCATTAAAGCACATTTCCGAAAGGGAAAATATATTTATTTTAGAGAGGAAAAATATGATCGAACAAAATGAAACTTTAGAAAAAGCAAAACCTAAACACGCCAGCCCGATCCTTCAGCTTAGTCGCCTTCAATACGTTAAAGTGAGCGGAAAAATTCTCGACTCGACAGGCGAGCGCCTTGAAAAATATATCCGGTATGCGTCCGAGCGGATGAAAGTGGAAGTAACCGCCGGCGATTGTCTGGAACACGCTCTCAAATTGTTGTTCGACCGCGATTCCGGTTTTAAAACGTGGCTGAAAGATAACTCAAAAGCAAGTTAAAAAGGGATAGAAATTAGTTGAGAAAAGTCTGCTCTAAACGGCGGACTTTATTCCGCTTTATCCAAAATATACTTGTTAAACCATGAAGGCACAATATCGCTTTTTATTTCCAAATTTTCGGCTTCGGTAATTTCGGCAAGCCATAACAGGTCGCTTCCCGAATTATCAAAAATATAGGCGCGATTTGTGTGTTTTAAGGCTTCCCAGAGTAGATCTAGGGATCGGTAGTAACGGCTTTTGATCTTTTCGGTCGGAACGTCGTGACCGCCTCCGCGAACGCGATTGCGGACGCGCGAGATGTTAATTTCCGGGCTATCGGTAGCTATAAAATATAAATAATTCCGGTAGCCGCGCTTTCGCGCTTTTTTCAGGAATTCTATTTTATCCGGCGAGGACATCACCGTTTCAAAGGTGAAGGATTTCCCGGCGAGAAGCAGTTTCTGGCGTATAAAATCGGATGATACGGAAGCAAAATAAGCGTTGACGGATACTTCAAAAAAACTCAGTTTATTATCGGAAAATTTCAGACGGCTCGCTTCATCAAGCAAATCGGCTTTTTCCAGAAGTGGCGAACTTGAAAAAAAATCGAGTATCTCCTGTTCGGTTGTGCTTATTTCATACCGGTTGAGATCCAAAAAATCACGGCTCGTGATTTCGGCTTCTATTTCATCCGGGTTTATATAAAAGCCTAAAAGTTCGGGTCTGATTACGGATTTGATAGTACTTTTGCCCGACCCGTTCGGTCCGGCGAACATTCTCAGGCGCGGGATGGAGTCGAGTAGATTCACTTGATTTTTATAACTTTTCCCGGCTGGGTTTTAATGTAAGGCTCACTTTCCATTTTGACCTCGATTGAGCCGTCGGGAAAAATCTCTTTGATTACGCCATTATCGGAAAAAAGAACGCTGTATCCAGACGAGAGTGCCTGCCAATAGGCTTGTTTAACGGCTGCTTCCGCCATTTCGGGAATATGATTTTCGAGAAATTGAATCTCTTCTTCGTTCTCTTTCATAAAAATGATTATATAACCCATCAAGGCGAATTCACAATTTAATCAATAGAGAATGAATCTTTTGGCTTTCCATAAAAAAAGGGAAGTCGAGATCGTCAGGCTCGCTTCCCTTATTCTAATAATTTAATTTCTCAAAACTGCCCCGCAAACGGTTCGTCCATTGCTTTTGCCGGATCATTGATTGCCGCAAGTATTTCGGCTCTTTCTTCGTCGTCAATTTCCATTCCCGCGCCGGAAGAGATTTCCTGAACTTCTTCTGAGTCAGCAACCGGTTGATAAGCCGATTCGCTTGATGATTTATTCGGATTCGAACCGGCAAATTCAAAGTCCTGCATCACGACATCGGCAGAAACTCTCGCCTCGCCGTCGCGCGAAAGCCACGGGTTGAAAGACAACCGCCCGCGAACCAGAATCTGGCTGCCTTTGGTCAGGTATTTCGCCAAGGTTTCAGCTTGTTTTCCGAAGGCGGAAACGTTAAACCAATCGGTCTTTTTCTGCTGACCGTTCGGGGTATTGCGAACCGTGTTCGACGCGACCGAAAAATTTGCGACCGGAGTGCCATTTGCCGTGTAACGAAGTTCGACATCGCGTCCGGTGTTTCCAAGAATTGTAATTGATGTTGACATAATTTTTTTCTAGCTCCTTTAATTTTAATTTTTTTTATTGGCGGAAATCATGAATTGTGTTTCTGCCTGTTTGTTTTTTTGCCGAATCCTAAGATTGGCACTAATTCTGCTCACCGCTTTTTTCTTTTTCGGTAAGAAGGGCGAAAGGCGGCTTTTCTCGCTTCCGCCTTTCACTTTTCTCGCCAACCGCTTCTTTTTTTGTTTTCTTCGAGCCTTTATCAAACAGAGGCTGGCGTAACTCGAACGATTTGTTTGTTCTCCTGCGGCTTGCGGAAAAGCGTCTGCTGAACGGCTTGTTTGCCAGTTTCGCTCACTCGTTTTCCCTGGGTTTGAAGAGCGGTTTCGCGCGATCGGATCGCGTCCCATAGACGCTGTTTTTCCTGCCGCGTTAGGCTTTGAATTGAAGCGTCGTTGTAGAGAAAATATTTCAGGAAGCGTAAGCGGTTTTGTGAAGCCGAGCTGATCTCATCCAGAGTTTTTCTAGCAATCGGAGAAATCTGACTTGCGAGTCTCGCTTCCTGCGATTTCGCCGCGGTGTTAAGAGCCGTAAATTCTTTGAGTGAGATTTTTTTCTGCTCTTTAAACTCATCGTAAGCTCGTTTTTTAAGCCGCGCGACTTCCGCAGTGTCCGTGCAGCTGCGGATGGCGAGGTGAAGTTCTTGATACGCTTCGCGCCTGAGACTGCGAAGGTGAAAATCCGCTTTCAGGTTCGCCCATAAAATCTGGCAAACGCTTTCGACATACTGCATTTCCTCAAAATCGGGATTGACTTCCTGAACCGCCGGATATTCATAAGTTACGCCGGCAATATTGGTGAAAAGCCGGCGCGTCATACGAAGCGTGCGGTGCGGGTAAAGTAACCCGAGTTTTGCCGCAAGCCACTCGGCGAATTCCGCGTCGGTGAAAGGCAATTCCGAGAATTTTTCCGCTGGCGGCACGTCTGCGGCAAATGCCGGATAGCCGCTTTTTAAGACCTGCATTTGGCTTTGCAGGATGCGTTGTTCAAAGACAAACCGGCGCCCCTTTTGAGCCGCCTGACCGCCGATCTTATGACCGACAAAAAGCAGATTCATCTCGCCCGAAAGACTTCTGGCGTAATCAGGCAGATATTCCGAAGTAATCTCCTCCCGGAAGTCGCGGACGACGACCGCGTGCTGGCTCGATGACATCGAAAAGCCGACGATGCCGTTTTCGTCGTATTGTTCGAGCCGCTCGTGCGTTAAAAAGTCTGCGTCGAGTTCCTCAAGCGATTTACCTTCATCGCTCAAGTAATAATCAGCGAAATCATCCTGCACGGGGCGGCTGATTTTTCGCCCGCCAATCCGTTTTTTTATCGCCGCCATCTCATCATCGAAATTTGGTGTCGGGGCGGGAAGCGGCGCCTGGTTTTCCCGTGCCTTTTGGATTCTTCTCTGGTCGGCAACCGAGAGTTTTTGTTCTATAATTTCCGTTTCCGTAAATTCGATTTCGCGTTCACCCGCGGTTGCGACGACGGCTTCCATTTGCATACCGAGAAGCCCCATTTCTTTGAGAACTTCCGCCGGCTCGCGGCGGCGAATCTCGCCGTAGTAAAAGGCGGCGATCTGCTCTAATTCCCATGTTCCGGCGTCCGGGCTGGCAATCGCTTTAACGCACCGGACGAACTCTTTGGCGTCGGTTTCGTTCGCCAGAACTTTCACTGCATATTCAAGGGAGAGAATTTTCACCCGCTCGATCGCTTCGGGTTCAAGTCCTTCGACAATTCGAAGAGCAACGTCGCCCAGGACGGAAAATTCTTCGAGTTCCTGCCGATGAAGCGGAAACTTTTGCAGGTGAGCGTACCAGTCCTGTTGCGGCGATCCGGCATCAAAGGGACGAAAAGCTAAAATCGCATTGTCGGGAGCGAATTGTTTTAGTTGATTTGTGTTCAAATTTAATTGATCTACCATTTTTTTTATTCCTTCTAAAACCGAAAATGTATCGGTTGGAAACGCGCGTTTTTTTTGTAGGCGGCACATTTCCAAAACGCCTAGATTTTGTAAAGCACCTTTTGGCAGACCCTGAAAATCCCTTGCTTGTTCGGCATCTTAAGAAAGTTAAAAGATAACCACTGCCCGTTGGTGGTTTTCAGGTAGTGGTTTGCGGGCGGGAATTTGTTCGGAAGGAAAGATTGGAATGGGTTTTTTAATGGGTTTGAGCGGAAATCTCCTGCACATCATCGGTAATACCGGCTTGATCTATAGTGCTTTCCTCGCTTTGGATTTCTGATGCGTTTTTTGCGGTGTCATCGCCCTCGCCGATAAACTGAAAATCTTGCAAAAGCACATCAGCGCTTACCTGCGGCGAGCCTTCCCGGTCAATCCACGGATTAAAAGTCAATTTGCCCTGAATCAGCAGCCGACTGCCTTTGCGGGTGTATTTTCCGAGGGTTTCAGCTTGTTTGCCGATGGCGGTGACGCGATACCAGTCGGTCTTTTTCTCCGCCCCTTGCGGAGTCGGACGATGCGAGTTCGATGCGATAGAAAAGTTTGTGATAGAGACTCCTTCCGCATTAACTCTCGTTTCGGGATCGCGCCCGAGATTACCTAAAATTGAAACATTCGATGACATAGATTTTTACACTCCTTTTTGAAAATTTTATTTAGAATTTTTTGCTGCGAGCAGGTGAAAATTCAGCTAAATTTCCTTAAAGGGAAATTAAAATCTTTCCCGCTCACTCTTTCGCGGTTTACTTGCCGCTTATGTTTTTTCTTTATTCTCCAAAGAGAAATATAAAAAAGACGAGTGCGATGAAAAATGCGCCGCATATCAGGACCTTTAGACAAAAAACAACCGGAGTTTCAGAGGCGATTAATTTTGAAAACGCTTTCCACATCAAAAACGAATCAAAATCTTCCTGCCTTATTTCCGGTTTTCTCGTGCGATTTTTCATTTGAAATTTTTCTCCTCGAATTAAAATTTTCATTCTTCTCGCCAACCGCCGGTTTTTTCTGCTTTATTTTTCGTTAAGGTTAAGTCTCGCTTTGGAAACATCCTTCAAGCCGAAGGTTCACAAGCCGAAAACCGACGTTTAACGCTCCGCTTTGGGGGCGTTAAAGCGGTCATGCCAAGTCTTTCGGGAAATTCGGTAGAAGGGGTAAATTATTTGCAGGGGAAAATATCGCCGGGATAGAAAAAGTAAAGAAAGAAGGGGGAAAACTTTCCGCGTGTATTGCAGGAGGGCGGTGCATAAATTCACCGCTTGGATTATTTTTGCACCAACACTTGACTAAAAATCTTAGTGCCTAGGATTTTTTGATTGGCTATCGTCTTTATTTTGAGTTTTTTGCAGTCTCCGCTATCAATTCTTCCAGTTCGCCAGTTTTTAACGGATCAAGACGGTCGGCATGCGCGTAAGCTAATGCAAGCCATTTGGCTTCGGGACTTTCGGGATCAATTTTTCCTTTTTGGGCGATAAGGTGTTCTTCGCAGGCTTTCAGATAGGCGCGAATTTCCTGGCTTTTATGCCAATTAAGGGCTTGCTTTTCAAGTCGCTCGCGGCGGGCGATTTCCTCCAGCCAAATCTGCTTTTCAATCTCCCGCTGCCGTTCTTCTTCGAGCCGTCTTTTCTCTTCCTTGAGGCGTGCGATTTCCTCCTGATTAATGATTTCGGCGCTTTCAACGGCGGCGGCGATGATTTTATTTAGTTGGTTTTCAAGCGGTCTCGTTTCCGTATCGCGCCAATGCTTTTCACGGACAAATCGCCCGTTCATCGAGAATGTGAATTTGCCGGTAGGTTGGTAGTAATAACGGTTGTAGCCCAAGTTTCTCTTTTTTTCTTCGGCGGTCAGTTCTTTTTCAAAAAGTTTGAATTTCTCGCGCAGTTTTATATATAGCTCAACCTGACCGACGGCGATCCATGATCTTCCGCGTCGCTCTTTCGAACCGTAAATTTTTATTCCTCTTTTTTCGAACGCTTTGACGAGCGCGTTCATCAATAACAGGGCGCGCTGCAGATTCGTTTTTGAAACTTTTATGTCGAGACAACCCTTTTGCCAGTAACCCCGCAGTGCCCCGAAGTTGTCCGTTCCCGAGTCTATTAAAAACTCTTTTGTGCGGGCGATCAGCGGATGCGGATTACACAAGGTTTTGGCGACCTTGATTTTGTTTTGCGGCAATCTTTCGCGTTCGATTCGAGCCAGAACCTTTTTGTCAGTAATGCGCGGAAAATTTTCCTTTTCGGTCGGCGAAACAAATACGCCGGGCGGGATGTCTTCCGCAGCGTCGGGCAGAGGCGGAATTTCAGGCTGATGCCCGAATTGAATTTTGCTCCAATGTCCGGGCGGAGGCTTCGGGACGTTTAATTTCCGGCAAATTTTACCCAGCGCGACATCGGAGATTCCCAGTTCTTTCGCCAATTTGGTTGTCGGCTTTTCCCAAATTTTTTGATAAAGCTCCTCTCTGGACAGGAATTTTTCTTTCATATCATTCGACAACTTTTCCTGACATGAGTTTTAAAACTAGCAAACCCGACTTCTAATGTGATATATCTGTTTCATATAAGAGATGTTGTTTTATCTGAGATTCTCTTTTTAAGTTTCTACAAATTTGATTATGAAGGAAATCGAAGATTTTGTCAGTGACGGTGTTTCTCAGGAAACGGAAGAAAACGAAATGGTGCTTCTGCCGATTTTTTTATGCGAAGTCTCCTGCGGTTTTCCTTCGCCTACCGAAGATTGGATCGAAGAGCGGATAGACATCCTGCGCGAAATCGTCCGTCACCCGCAAACGACGTATCTCTGGCGCGCCGGGGGCGATTCGATGATCGAGCGGAACATTAATGTCGGCACGGTTTTGATTTTTGATCGGATGATCCAGCCTAAATCGGGCGACGCGGCGGCTGTCCGCATCGGCGGCGACTTTTGCGTCCGGGAATTGTTTATTGACGGTGAAGGCAGAAGGTTTCTCAAAGCGCGCAACGAGAATTACCAGCCGATTGAAGTGACCGAAGAGATGGACGTGGAGATTTTAGGCAAGGTTACATATTCGATAACCAAGCAGTAGAAGCAAAAGATTTCGCTATGGACAATAATGCCATCGCGCTGCTCGACGCGGCACCCGCCGGCGGGCGGGCCGTGCGCTGCTGGGACCTGGCGGCGACCGAGGCGAAGCGCGGGCGCGACGCGGACTGGACCGTGGGCCTGCGTATGCGGCGCGGCGAGGACGG
>JBGTRS010000016.1:0-18769 GCA_041940665.1 Pyrinomonadaceae bacterium
GGTCAGCATCCCATTCGGGAACATTTTTCCGCTTTAACGGAGCAGTCTGACCAAGAAGCGTCAGCGGCGATAAAAGAAGCGTTGCGATTACCAGTAAATGTAAAATCTTGTTCATAATAAATAGCTAAATGATATTTAGAAATATAATATGTGAATCAAAAATTGAAAAATAAATCCGATAATAATTTGTCCGATCTTGGCGGTGAAACTGCTGTGATATGGTAGCCAGATGCGAAGCGTCTGGGTTGGTATGAAGGAAGTTTCGTGCGGTGAAGCCGCACCAATAAAACCAAAACTTGTCTGTCCGCATCTTCAATGCGGAAAATTCCTGCATAAACTAATCCAGACGCTTCGCATCCGGCTAACTTATTGAAGCGGTTTCACCGCCAAAACCAAAAAAACTATTGTTCGGTTTAATTTTCAAAGATTATTTCGAATTTTGTTTCATTTTCGATTTCAAAAACTTATTGTCAAAAGCCTTCGGTAAAAGTTCGCTCATTTGCATGGTTTCCGTATCACCGCTCAAATTTGCCAAAGTGACGGGAATATCGCCGCAGAATTCCCAGATTATCTGCCGGCAAGTCCCGCACGGCGGCGTCAAACGTTTTGTGTCCACAACCACGGCGATATGCGAAAATTCTTTTTTCCCTTCGGAAATCGCCTTCCAGATCGCTACCCGTTCACCGCAGACCGTCAAACCGTAACTTGCCGATTCGATATTACAGCCCGCAAAAACCTCACCGTCAACCGTTGCCACGGCCGCCCCGACCTTGAACTTTGAAAACGGTGCGTGGGCTTTTTTTCTTACATCGGATGCCGTTTTTATTAATTCTTCTCTTATTTCTTCCATTAAAATTATTGCTGAAAAATATAAATTCTAAACTCAATCATTATTTTCTAACCCGCCGTTGTATGGATAGAATCCAGGGTTATTTCCTTACCTAATTCTTCACGGATCTTGCCGCATAAAAATTCGATGCCGACTTCCGGGTTGCCGCCTTCGGGAATGATTATGTCGGCATTGCGTTTGGAAGGCTCGACAAATTCAAAATGCATCGGGCGAACGGTTGCAAAATATTGCTCGATAACCGATTCGACCGTCCGGCCGCGTTCGGTGATGTCGCGTTTCAAACGGCGGATAAAACGTATATCATCCGGCGTATCAACGAAAACACGGCAATCCAAAAGACTTAAAATCCGCGGTTCGGCAAAGATCAGAATTCCCTCGACGATGATGACCGGAGTCGGTTTTATTCTATCGGTCTCGGAACTTCGCGTGTGCGTCTTAAAATCATAGACCGGCATTTCTACCTCAAGTCCTTTTTTCAGACGTTTGAGATGATTGACCAGCAGTTCGCCGTCAATCGCGTCCGGATGATCGAAATTCGCCTGATGGCGTTCATCAAGCGGCATATCTTCAAGATTCCGGTAGTAAGAATCCTGCTCGATCAATATAACCTTTTCTTTTCCGACGGATTCGATGATCTTTCGGGCAATCGTCGTTTTTCCCGAACCCGTTCCGCCACAAATACCTATGATCATTTATTCTTGTTCCCCAATTCTCCTGATAATTCTTCTCAACAATTTCTTGAACTTTTTGGCAATTTTTTCACCCGTTTCCATCACGTCTTCGTGGTCAATTTCGTCGTTGGTGATTCCGGCGGCGAGATTCGTGATACAGGAAATTCCTAAAACTTTCATTCCTTGATGGCGTGCCGTAATCGCTTCCGGGACGGTGCTCATTCCGACGGCGGACGCTCCGAGCATTCGATAGAGGCGAATTTCGGCCGGCGTTTCGTAATTCGGTCCCGATAAAGCACAGTAAACTCCGCGTCTTAAAAGCGGTTTGAACTTTTTCTTTTCGTTCTTTCTGACCCGCTTTTCATACATCTTTCCGGCTTCTTCCATCGCGATCCGTTGCAGTTCGACATCATAAACCTGCGTCATATCGGGAAAACGCGGACCGAATCTTTCGTCATTCTCGCCCCTTAAAGGGCTGACGCCCATCATATTGATATGATCGCGGATGAGCATCAAGCGGCCGGGTTTGAAACTCGTCAAAACACTGCCCGCCGCGTTCGTCAAGATCACGGTTTCAACGCCCAGAATCCCGAAAACCCGCATCGGAAAAATGACCTGCTTGATGTCGTAGCCTTCATAAAAATGAAATCGTCCCTGCTGGCAGGCGACCGAAACGCCTTCGATCTCGCCTAAAACAAGCTGTCCAGCATGACCTTCAACGGTCGAAACCGCAAAATGCGGAATTTCCGCGTATGGAATCTTCACCGCATTTTCCAATTCCTCCGCAAATGCACCTAAACCGCTTCCCAAAACCAGAGCGACTTTTATATCTTTATCATATTTAGAGCGAATAAAATCCGCCGCTTCCTGTGCGTTCTCGTAAATCATTTTTATTTATTATGGATAAATTTCTACAGTATCTATTCAAGATATTCCACGTTAACGTATTCACCTTTTAAAATCTTTTCTATATCTTTTTCATCAAAAACATTAAATTCATTCCAAGTTATTTCATCTTTACTTTTTAAGATACCTTCTTCATCCCAATGAGTAATTTCAACTATCTTTCTGATTCCCGCATTTATTGATTTGGCGGGCTTGTCTTCCAAAGTCAGAGTTTTATCATCAAAATTTACTTCTTTAAAAAAGTTTTCTGCTTTCTCCCGAGCCTCATCAGAGTTTTCCGCTTCAAAAAGATAAATATTTTCATAAACCGGAAAGACATCTTGTTTTCCTTGTCTGTATTTAAAGTATTCTATTTGGTGAACTGCAAACCAAGCCATTTTATTTTTCTTTCCGATAAGGAATTCCCAAAGCCTTCGGTGCTTTTGATAAACCGATAAATCCCGCCAGAACGATGATCGTCAGAACATACGGGATCATTTCGATAAATTGGACGGGAATATCTTCGCCGCCGATCTTTGCCCAAGACGCACCCTGAATCTGAATCGCTAAGGCTTCGGTAAAACCGAAAAAGAGACAGGCGATCAAAACCTGAACGGGACGCCATTTTGCCAGGATCAAAGCTGCGAGAGCGATAAAACCTTTTCCGGCGGTCATTCCTTTGGTAAAAAATGAAGATTGCCCGATGGCGATGTAAGCACCGCCGGCCGCCGCCAAGACTCCGCTTAAAATAACTCCCGTATATCGCAGTTTATAGACACTCACGCCCGCCGCATCGGCCGCTCCGGGATTTTCGCCGACCGCCCGGATGCGCAAACCGAAAGGCGTTTTATAAAGCACATACCAGCAAATTGGAACGAGGGCGAAAGCCAAAATTGAAGCGATGTTCAAGCCGAAGATTTCGGGCAGAAGATATTCTTTCGGAATCTGTTCGGTCGAACCCGATGCGTCGTAGATCGCTCCCGATAGAAGTGCCGGAACGCCGAGCATGAGGATATTTATCCCGAACCCCGCGACGACCTGATCGGCTTCAAATTTTATGACCGTTACGGCAAAAATAAACGCCAGAACTCCGCCCGCGGCGATTCCGCATAAAAAGCCGAAATACGGATTGCTCAACTCGTATGTCACGACCGCCGCCGTAAACGCTCCGCCGAGCATCAAGCCTTCGAGGGCGATATTGATGACGCCCGAACGCTCGGAAAACATTCCGCCCAACGCCGCAAAGATCATCGGCGTCGCCAAACGGATCGATGAAAATATTATGATTCCGATAAATGTAAAATCAAAAATTTCGCCCATTTTTATTTAGTAAATTTCTGTAAACTTGCTACAAACAAAATGATTATCGCCTGCAAGACTTCAACCAGGTCTTTTGAAACATGCTCGGTAAAGGCATCAACAAATATTCCGCCGCGGAGGAGTATGCCGAAGAAGATCGCCGCTATAAATACGCCGAGCGGATGATTTCTTCCCAAAAGTGCGACGGCGATCCCCAAAAATCCCCATTCGGCGGAAAAGCCGTGATAATAGTTATGCCGAAAGCCCATCACCTCACCGATCGCAACCATTCCCGCCAACGCTCCCGAGATCGTCATGGCGATGATGATCTGTTTTTTCGGCGAAATTCCGCCGTATTCCGCCGCCGAAGGATTTTCACCGACAGCCCGCAGTTCGTAGCCCCATTTTGTTTTCCAAAGGAAAATGTAGGCGAGAACGCACATTACGATCGCCAGCAAAAAGGCGACATTAAGGGCCACGTCCTTCGGTATGAAACCCAGAAATTCATTGAGTTGCGGAATCGTTGCGGCATCGCCGATATTTGCCGTTTGGAGGATCGGATCACCCGGAATTTTGTAATAATATTGCGTAAAGTAGCTAACCAGAGCGATGGCGATAAAATTGAGCATTATCGTATTGATAACCTCGTGCGAGCCGAATTTTGCTTTTAAATACCCCGGAATAAATCCCCAGAAACCGCCGACGATAATTGCCGTGGCGATACACAAAGGGATCAATAAAAATGCGGGCAGACTCATCCAAGACCAATCCTGCTGTTCACCGAAAACATTGACGACCGTACCGCCGAATTTTATTCCGACCCAGGCGGTCGCAAACGCCGCCACATAAAGTTGACCTTCCGCCCCGATATTTAAAAGTCCGCAGCGAAACGCGACCGCCACCGCCAACCCCGTAAAGATCAAAGGCGTTGCATAAAAGAGCGTTTCGGTGACGCCTTTGACCGAACCGAAGGAATTTTCGAGCAGAATCCAGTAGGTCGTCAAAGGATTGTCGCCGATGATCAAGATGATGATCCCGCCGATAATAAACGCGGCGGCAACGGCGATCAATGGATAAAGTGCTTCACGAAAAATTTTCATTTAATCATTCAAAAAATTAGGATAATAAAAAAATCATTCCAACTGCTAAAAACAAGATTGGAACTAAAATGTCAATAAATGCGTCTGTTTTCTGATAACTGATGGGAATTTTCGCAGATAATTTCTTTCTTTTCTTACTACGCTCCTGAAAAATTACATAAATCGCAATAGAACAAAATAATATGGCAAAAGTGAAATTTTGATCCAATAATCCTATATCTCTTGTAAGAAATAACGATGTTGTTACAGCAATGGGAATCAAAATCCAACTCCACTGAAAGCCGGGAGTTTCTCTAATCGCTTTTATATATTTTTTCTCTTCCGGGCTAAGTTTTTTTTCATTTGAATATCGTAACAAAGATATACAGATCGTTCCGAATATCAACAAAACAAATCCAAAGATAGATGTATCACTTAGCATAGGATGAGAAAACAAAATACCGTTTTTTCTATAAAATTGTTAGGAATGATGCGAAGTAAATATAACCTTTTCAAAGGGATTATGTCATCTATTTTTTGCAAAAAGTTAAATTTTGATGAATTTTCAAGGAAATTAATTTTAGACTTGACAAAGATACACTCAGATTTTATTATGGTTAACAACTAAGCAATTAGTTGAATATTTCAAGAATTAACCTAAAGAATTTTTTTAGGAGGACAAAAAAATGAGTATTATCAAATATGATCCTTTTCGTGAATTAAGAAGTTTGCAGGATGAAATGAATCGTCTTTTTATGACCAATCTGCCGCGAAGTTTCTCTCAGGAAGAAATGGCTTCGGGCGGTTGGTCGCCGAGCGTTGACATCTATGAAAGCGAGAATGAAATCGTTTTGGAAGCCGAACTTCCCGGAATGAACCGCGAAGATTTCGAGGTTTCCATCGAAAACAATGTCATCACCTTGAAAGGCGAAAGACATTTCGAGAAAAACCATGAGGGCGATAATTATCATCGCGTCGAGCGTTCTTACGGTTCCTTTACACGCTCGTTCAGTCTGCCGCGGACGGTTTCGGCCGAATCTACGACGGCGGATTTCAAAAACGGCGTTCTGCGTGTAAGTCTTCCGAAGAAGGAAGAAGCAAAAGCCCGCAAGATCGAAGTTTCGGGCGAAGGCGAGGATGCGAAAGCGATCGAAACATCCGCCTAAATTGGAGAAAGGGAGAAAGGGAGATGGGGAGACACGGAGAAGAAATTCCGCGTTTCCCCGTTTCTTCGCCGCGGAACAATTAACAATTAACTATTAACGATTTACAATTAACAAATAATGAGATTCGACAGATTTACAATACGCGGTCAGGAAGCGGTTCAAAATGCCATCGGCGTTGCCGAAAAAAATCAAAATCAGCAGGTTGAACCGGAACATCTGATGGTTTCCTTGCTCGAACAAGAGCAGGGCGTCGTCAGTGCGATCCTCGGAAAAGTCGGGGCCAACCGGCAGGCGATCGCTTCGGAAATGGAAGCGGCCATTGCCAAACACCCGAAAGTTCAGGGCGGCCAGCAGTATTTCAGCACACGCATCAACACGATCTTTTCCGAAGCCCAGAAAGAAGCCGAAAAGATGGAGGACGAATATATTTCGACCGAACATCTCCTTTTGACGATCGCTTCGGAAAAAGACGGCGACGCGGGAAGAATTCTGCGTTCAAACGGCGTCAACGTTGAAGATGTCCGCAAAGCCATCGAAGAAATGCGGGGCGGAGCGAAGATCACCGACCAGAATGCCGAAGAAAATTTTCAGGCTCTGGAAAAATACGCTCAGGACCTGACCGAACTTGCCCGCAAAGGAAAACTCGATCCGGTCATCGGACGCGACGACGAGATCCGCCGGACGATCCAGATTTTATCGCGGCGGCGAAAGAACAATCCCGTCCTGATCGGCGAACCCGGCGTCGGTAAAACGGCGATCGTCGAAGGCCTTGCTCAAAGAATCGCTTCAGGCGATGTGCCGGAAACCTTGAAAAACCGCAAACTCGTGTCGCTCGATCTGGGAGCGATGCTCGCCGGTGCAAAATACCGCGGCGAGTTTGAAGACCGCTTAAAAGCCGTCCTCAAAGAGATCGAAAAATCCAACGGACAGATTATTCTATTCATTGACGAACTGCACACACTGGTCGGTGCCGGTGCCTCGGAAGGAGCGATTGATGCATCGAATATGCTCAAACCTGCACTTGCGAGAGGAACTTTAAAAGCCGTCGGTGCAACGACTTTGAACGAATACAAAAAATACATCGAAAAGGACGCGGCGTTGGAACGTCGTTTCCAGCAGGTTTATGTCGCCGAGCCGACGGTTGAAGACACAATTTCCATCCTTCGCGGTTTGAAGGAAAAATATGAGGTGCATCACGGTGTCCGCATTACGGACGCGGCGATTCTTTCGGCGGCGACGCTTTCGCACCGATACATCGCCGACCGCTTTTTGCCCGACAAAGCGATTGATCTGATTGACGAAGCGGCTTCGCAACTGCGGATCGAGATTGACAGTATGCCGCAGGAAATTGACGAACTCGAACGCGAAATCTTACAGCTCGAGATCGAAAAGCAGGCTTTAAGCCGCGAGGAAACGGAAAAATCCAGAGAACTTTTGGACGATATCGAAAAACGCATCGCCGACTTGCAGGAAAAATCTTCGGCGATGAAAGCCAAATGGCAATCGGAAAAAGCCGAGATCGAAAAGATGCGTTCGGGCAAAGAGGATTTGGAACAGGCCAAACTCGAACTCGAACAGGCACGTCAGAAAGGCGATCTGAACCGGGCGGCGGAACTGCAATACGGCACGATTCCCGAACTCGAAAAACGGATCGAAAGCGAACAAGATCGGCTGGCCGATCTGCAATCGGACGGCGTTATGCTCAAAGAGGAAGTTGATGAAGAAGATATCGCCAGTATCGTTGCCAAATGGACGGGCATTCCCGTTTCCAAAATGCTCGAAGGCGAGATGCAGAAACTTCTCAAAATGGAAGACAATCTTCGCCGCCGCGTGATCGGGCAAGACGAAGGTTTGCTGGCGGTGGCCAACGCCGTGCGTCGTTCAAGAGCCGGCCTACAAGACCCGAATCGGCCGATCGGTTCGTTTATCTTTTTAGGACCGACCGGGGTCGGTAAAACCGAAACGGCCCGGGCTCTGGCGGAATTTTTGTTTGACGACGAAAAGGCGATGATCCGGATGGATATGTCCGAATATATGGAAAAGCACGCCGTCGCCCGGATGATCGGAGCTCCGCCGGGATATGTCGGCTACGAAGAGGGCGGACAGTTGACGGAAGCCGTGCGGCGGCGTCCGTATTCGGTCATTTTGTTTGACGAGATCGAAAAGGCACATCCGGACGTTTTCAATATCTTACTGCAAATTCTGGACGAAGGACGTTTGACGGATTCCAAAGGCCGGACGGTCGATTTCAAAAACACCGTTTTGATCATGACCAGCAATCTGGGTTCGCGTGAGATTCAAAACCGCAACGAACTCGTGGATACACCGAAAAAGGATATGATTCTCGGAGTTTTGAAAAATCATTTCCGCCCCGAATTTCTCAATCGGATTGATGACATCGTCGTCTTTAGCGAACTCGGCAAGGAAGAACTCGCAGGCATAATTGACGTTCAGCTACGACGTCTGCACAAACTTCTGGCGGACAAAGATTTGACCATCGAACTCGACGACTCGGCCAGGGATCTGCTCTTGCAGGAAGGTTTTGATCCCGCGTTCGGGGCGAGACCCTTAAAACGGGCGATTCAGACGATGATTCAAAATCCTTTGGCGGTCAAACTCTTAAACGGCGAAGTCCAGAGCGGACAGCACGTCAAAGTTTCGGCCAAAGACGGCGAATTGGTTTTTACGCCCGAAACGGCAACGGCGACGGCATAAGACGTAATTGGTAATACGTAATACGCAATACGTTTTTGATGTTTTAGGCAAGTTAATTTATGTATTTGTCAAATTCAGACAGTAGCGTATAACCTAAGAATAAACGTATAGCGTATTACGTAAAACGAATAACGAAAATATGAGTTGGTTTAATAAAAAAATGAGTAACGAGAATTTTGAAAACGAAGAAATTTTTGAAGAAGAATTAATGGATGAAGAGGGCGAAGAAGTTCCTTTTCAGGATAAACGCCGGATCAATGAAGACGGCGAAAGGATAAATGTCGAGGTCAAGGACGGCCCGGAAAGAGATTCGTCCGGGGCGGCGGCCGAACCGGCGAAATCGGCGGAAGTCGTCAAACTCGAAAACGCCTTAAAGGAAATGATGATTCGCTGTGAAGCGGCCGAAACCAAACTCGTCGGCGTTCAGCAGAGATTCGAAGAAGAAAAAGCCCGGCTTGAAAACGAAACCGCCGAAATGCGTGAGCGTATGAAAAAATCGCTCGAACAAAAGGCCGAGCAAGGCCGTCTGAATTTTTTGAACGCCTTGCTTCCCGTTCTGGACAATCTGAATTTGGCGATCGCGGCGGCGGAAGAAAATCATTCGTTTGAAAACCTGATTGGCGGCGTCAAGGGCACGGCCCGCAGTTTCGAGCGGGCTTTGATCAGCGTCGGCGTCGAAACGATCGATTCCGAAGGGCAAAAATTCAACCCCGAACTTCACGAAGCCGTCGAGATGAAAGAAGTTGACGATCCCGAATTGGACGGAATCGTCACGGCCGAATACACGGAAGGCTACACATTTCAAGGCAGACTTCTGCGGGCGGCGAGAGTTCAGGTCGGTAAATTTGTTCAATAAAGATCAATGATAATTTTTCCTTTATGAAAGAATCGGTTTTTTATTGCGGATAAAAAACCGATTCTTTTTTTGGAGTCTACGCAGGGATGCTTGCACTCCTGTTCTAATTTTTTATTTATTCTGTTTAATAAATTTAAAAATTCCGTATAATAGTTAAAGACTAGACCGATATTTGCTATCCCCGTTCGAAAAAAATTTCAGATTTTCCCTAGAAATAATATAAGCTATTCAATCATAGGTGAACCGAAATGGTTACGATAAAACTGGGAAACTGGAGTTTGGGATTCGTCTCAGAAGAAATGGACAATGGACACAAAAAACCAATTGCCCTGATCATACTCGATGGTTGGGGTTTTACCGCCGAGCAGAAAGGCAATGCGATTGCTCTTGCCCGGACACCGAATTATGACGCGATCTGTGCGAAATATCCGCGGACGATCCTGGCCGCCTCCGGTGCAAGGGTCGGTCTGATGCCGGATTCACCCGGCAATTCCGAGATCGGCCATCTGAACATCGGCACCGGCCGGGTCGTCAAAACAAAACGGGCAACGGTTCTCGAAGCGATCCGTTCGGGTGAATTTTTTGAAAACGAAGTTTTAAAACAGGCCTTTGCCGAAGCGAAGAAAAGAGATTCAGCCGTCCATTTCATCGGTCTGCTTTCCGACGGCGAAGTTCATTCATCAACCGAGAGCCTTTTTGCTCTACTCCGGATGGCGAAAAACGAAGGTTTTCGTGAAAAAGTTTTTATCCACGCAGTTTTGGACGGCCGCGATGTGCCGACGCGAACCGCCGATATTTACGTCGAAGCCCTCGAAATAAAACTTGCCGATATCAATGTCGGCGAACTCGCCACGCTTTGCGGCAGAAGCTACGCGATGGACAAAAACCAGAACTGGGACAAAACCGCGAGAGCTTTTACATTGCTCGTCCATTCCGAAGGCGAACGGGCCACGGATGCGGTTTCGGCAATTCGCGGTTCATATTTACGCGGCATCAATGACGAATTCATACAGCCCATCGTTTTGGAAAAAGCCTCCGGAGTTCCCGTCGCCAAAATTCAAAACGGCGATCTGGTTATCTATTTCAATCACCGCTCCGACCGGATGCGGCAACTCGTCAAATCGCTCTCGCTTTCCGATACGAGCGAAATTACCGCGTTCGGTAAACCGAAGGTCGAAACGGTTTGCCTGACCGAATACGACCGCACCTACAAGCTTCCCGTTGCCTTTACCGTCAGGGAAGAAGAAAACGCCCTCGCCCAGGTTTTTGCCAACAACGGAATTTTAAACTGCCGTCTGACCGAGACGGAAAAATATGCCCATGTGACCTATTTTTTCAACGGCGGCATCGAAACCGAACATCCTTGCGAACAGAGGGTTTTAGTGCCGACGCCGAAGATCATCACGAATGATGTTCAGCCCGAAATGGGTTGCTTTAAGGTTACGGACAAACTTCTCCGGGGCCTCGAAGCGGGCGAAAATGATGTCTTTATCGTCAATCTCGCCGCCGCCGACCTGATGGCCCATACGGGAAATCTGGAGAAAACCATTCAAGCCGTTCAATTCGTAGACACCTGCCTCGGGGGAATCGTCCGGAAAATAAACGAAATCGGCGGTGTAGCCATGATCACGTCCGATCACGGCAACTGCGAAGAGATGTCCGACCTGATGACCGGCAAACCGCATAATTCCCACACGACGAACCCCGTCCCGTTCCATCTCGTCGCCAATCACACCAACGGACTGAAACTCCGTGAAAACGGTGCTTTGGAAGACATCGCCCCGACCATCCTGGGAATTCTGGGAATCGAGAAACCGTCGGAGATGACCGGCAATGATCTGCGGGAAAACGGCACCTACTGATTTAATCTTTCTCGACAAAAATGAAATTTGAACCGCATAATATTCTCGTCTTGAATTTCGGACAGATCGGCGACGTGATTCTGAGTCTCCCGGCGATGCAGGCGGTCAGACGAAAATTCCCTGACGAGAAAATCACCGCGATGATCGGCAAATCGGCGAGAGCCATCGTCGAGATGGCGGGACTTTTTGACGAGATAATCTGCGTTGACCGCGTCCGTTTACGCGACAGCCGGAAACTTTGGTCGCTCAAAGAGATCGGTAAAATTCTGCTCGATCTGAGACGCCGGAAGTTCGATTTTGTGATCGATCTGCATTCGCTTCCCGAAACGAATCTGATGGGTTTTGTTTCGGGTGCCGAACACAGGCTCTTTGCCAGCCGGGGAAATCGTTCGATTGATTTTCTTTCCAATTTTCGCCCGAAACCGCCCGAACTTCTGCCCGCTGAAAAAGAATCTCTGCATATTACGCAGTTTTACCTGAGAAGCCTCCAACCGCTCGGCATTGATGAAAATTCCGCGGCGTTTAAACTTCGCCCGCCCGAAGATGTTTCGAAAAAAGTAAAAACCATTCTGCAGCGGGACAATGCCGGCGGCCGGGAGTTTGCCGGAATAAACTTGGGGGCGGGAAATCCTTCGCGAAGCTGGAGTTTGGAAAAATTTGCCCGCCTCGCTGATAGAATCTCCGAAAATGAAAACATACAGGTGCTCGTTTTTTACGGCCCGGAAGAAAGACCTTTGGAAAAGGAGATCGAAGCGGCTTTTTCTGCAAATGTAAAAATCTATGATAAATTCAATCTGCCGGAACTGGCGGCCGCCTTTTCCTTTTTGAAGGTTCTCATCGGCAATGACACGGGGCCGCTTCATCTCGGTGCGGTCATCGGAATTCCGGTCGTTTTTATCACCGACCCTCTGAATTTTCTGCCGCTCGGTGAAAATATCCACATCGCCCGCAGTGGTCACCCGGACGAGATCAATGTTGAAGATGTGCATGCTTCGATCCGAAAATTTTTGTAAGTATGAGAATCAAAACGCAACAAAAACCGTTCATTTTAATAATTTCTGCCTTCTTTCTTGCTTCCTGCAATTTTTTCAACACCTCGAACACCGCTCAAAATACGAACCAAACCACATTTGAAATTCCCAAACCGAAAATAAATCTCGAACAGCCGCTCAAAATTTCAAATAAACCGGAAGATCTGGAACTCTGCCAGGCGATCAACCGGACGATTGACGAAAGCGAATACTCAAAGGCACGCTGGGGAATTGTGGCGATAAGCTTAAAGGACGGCCGCGTCCTCTGCGGCCGCGACGCTCAGAAACTTTTTACGCCCGCGTCCGTCGAAAAACTTCTGACCTCCATCGTCGCCCTCGACAAACTCGGCGAAGATTTCCGCTGGAAGACCTCCCTTTTTGCCAAAGATGAAATCAGAAACGGAATACTCGAAGGCGATCTCGTTCTCTACGGCCAGGGTTCGCCCGATTTCGATGATGAAAAATTAAAGAATCTCGTAAGCCGGCTCAAACAAAAAGGCGTGCGTGAAATAAAAGGCGACATCATCGGCGATGAAAGCTATTTCAAAGGCGACAATTTCGGCGACGGCTGGACGTGGAACGAACTGCAATGGTATTACGGAGCGGCAAGTTCGGCTCTTTCGATCAATCAAAATCAGGTAACGGTCATCCTTCAAGACGGCAAACCGAAAACGGATTCGGATTTTGTCGAACTTTCCGGCGAAGTCCGGCCGATCGAAGACATCGAAGCGGTCGGCGTCAAACGCGAACTCGGCACGAACAAGGTCTACGTTTGGGGACACGGCAAGAACTTAAAGGCACGCATCGCCATCAGCCAGCCAGCTCTTTTTTCGGCGAAAATTTTGAAAGAAGTTCTCGAAAAAAACGGCATCAAGGTCGCCGGCCAGGCCCGTTCGGTCGATTGGAAATCCAAAGATAAATTAGATACCGAAAACGCTTTGGAACTTGCTTCCGTTCAAAGTAAAACACTCGCCGAAACGGTCGGAAAAATGAACCGGGATTCCGTCAATCTCTACGCCGAACTGATCCTGCGGACACTGGGCAAAAAATTCGGCCATGAAGCACCGGACGAAAATCCGAAAATGCAGAAACTTCGCGGCGATGATTCCGCCGGAGCATCGGTCATCAAAAAATGGCTCAAAGAACGGAACGTCGTCACGGACGAGATCGCCATTCACGACGGTTCGGGGCTTTCGCGTCTCAATAACGTTACGCCCGAATCCGTCGGACGGGCTTTGATTTATGCCGCCAACAGCCGATTCGCCGACACATTCAAAAATTCTCTGCCCGTTTCAGGTCAAAGCGGAACCTTACGGGGACGCTTAACGCAGGTTCCGGGAAAGATTTTGGGAAAAACCGGCTCGATCCGCTACGTCAATTCGCTCGCCGGATTCGCTCAACGCTCCGACGAAACGCTCGTCTTCGTCATTCTCGGCAACAACATCACCCGCAACGAAAAAAGTTCGGAAGTGATAGACCGGATCACTTTAAGTCTGGTTAAGGATTGAACCACAGAGCCACAGAGTTTAGGAAAGAATTTTTGGTCACAAATTTTAATGTTGTTTTGATTTATAAAAAAATCTCTGTGCCTCTGTGGTGAAAATTATCTTCACCGCATAAAAATTCCGAAGAAGAAAAACAGCCAGAACAAGATTAGAATAAAGAGCGGCAGGATCGTGGCGACGAGACATCCCAAGTTTCCGATGGATTCCTGATTCCAGGTGTATGGTTCGGGACAGTGCGGACAAAATTCCCTGTCCGCGAGAAAAGGCTTTTTGCATTTGTCGCAAATTTTAAGCTGCACCTTTTTAGAATATCAAAACCGCCTACAGTTTATAAGAATATTTTCGTAACAGGCCGGAACTTTGACCTGTTTTATTTGAGGGTTTTTGGTAGCTTCATTAAACGAAAAATTTTTATCCTTTAAGAAGTGTCCGCTAATCCTCGCTGACAATTCTGTAGTTGGTGATCTCATCGTCAACCAAAACACTCCGGTCGGTAAAACCAGAGCCTTTGGCAAAGACCGAGAGCGTGTAGGTTTGACCGGATGGAATGTTTTGAAAACGGAAGAATCCGAAAGGATTGGTGCGACCGACAGCGATTATCTGCGAGCCGCTCCGGAGCGTCAAATAGGCACTGCGAACGGGTTTTTCATCTGCATCGGTCACGCGTCCCGAAAATCCGACGTTTTGAGACGGCCGGGCGACAAGCCGGACGGCGGAAAATTGGGGTGTCGTCCAGGGTGCTCTGGATGTCCCGCCGAATCCCGATCGTCCGCCGATGACGATTCTGCCTTGCGAATCAAGCGATGCGGCGACCGCTCCGTCAATTCCGGTCAAATCAATATCCAGAAACCCGTCCTGGCTATAAGTCGGATCGGGCGAGCCGTCCGGCCGATAACGGGCGGTGCGGTAATCAATGTTCGGAAAACTTTGCTGAATGGAAGGATTGCCGGCAACCGTGATCTTGCCGCTCGGCGTCACCACCAAATAATACGGATCGGAAATTCCGTCGAGAGCGAAACGCGAACCGTCCGTGTCAAAGTCCGTATCGAGGGAACCGTCCAAATTGAAACGATATAGAATATTCTCAGATCCCAGTGCGAGGATGCGTCCGTCGGATTGAACGCCGAGTGAGACAAATCCGCGTCCGGGCAGAAGATTAGAGCCTGAACCGATGATCCTGAAACCGTCGCCGTCAAACGCCGGATCGGGCGAACCGTTCTTGTTGAGCCGCGTCAATAGGTAAGATTCCGCACCATCGGAGACGGCTTTGACCGAACCGCCGGTGATGATCTTACCGTCGGCCTGAACGCCGACCGAGAATGCTGCCGATAAATACCCCGGAATATTGACCGCCGCAATGCCGCCTTTTCCGAAGGTATGGTCGGGACTTCCGTCCGGCAAATAACGGGCGACGAATTGTTGATAATTCGGAAAAGAACCTGTGTAGCCGACAATGACGATCTTTCCATCGGGTTGAACGGTGATTTTACCGACCTCGGTGCCGGCATTGACGGGATTATGTTTGACACCGGCATTGCCAAACGTTGAATCTATACTTCCGTTGGAATTATAACGGATCATAACAACTCCGGAGGCGGAATTGAGAACGCCGGAACTGATCGCGATAAGTTTGCCGTCGGACTGCATCGCCACACTTTTGACAAAGCCCAGCGAGCTGAATCCCTGCGGGTTTGTATAAACATACCCCGTGTTGCCGTGACTGCCGCCGAAGGTCGTATCGAAAGAGCCGTCTTCATTCAAGCGTATCAAACAGATGACAAAACTGCCGAAGTTAAAAGTATTGACCGGACCGCCGATCAAAATAGTCTTGTTATCGGGTTGAACGATCATATCCTGCGTCATCCCGGTCGTGCCAAATTGCAGAATTGTCTTGCCCGTAGAGGCAAAGGTCGTATCCAACTCAGGCTGGGCAAGGATGTTGGTGTTTAAGGTAAAGAAGACCGAAAGCAGGAAATAGGTCAGATTTTTCATTATATTTACCCTTGGAATCAATTTTTAATTTCAAGATAAGTTAGATTCCGATTGCTTGTCAATATATTTTTCATCAGAAAAGAGATTTAGGTTTTGATCCGATTTATTATTGAATTTTTTTTCACCTATCACAAAATTCCCTTCAAATTAAAACCGGCTTCAGAAAAAAAAATTATGCTTGAAATCAAGAAAGAAAGGGACAGTCTTAATTTTTATCCTCCTCCAAACTTTTTTTGAATCGTTACGTAATTTCACATTAAGAAATCGCATTTATTTAGCAGTCATTTGGAAAATAGCGGAAGGGGAATAAGGAGCGTGTAGCGAAGATGATAATTTTGCATATTATCGCAGGTTTATTAGGACTTACTGCCGGAGCAGTCGCCCTTTCTGCTGTTAAAGGCGGAAAACTGCATCGCAAGAGCGGAATGATATTCTTTTATTCGATGATAATTATGGCGGCAACCGGTACGGTGATAGCCGTGGTTCGTTCCGAAAACATCTCGGTGGTTGCCGGACTGCTGGCTTTATATCTGGTTTTCACCGCATTGCTCGCGGTGCGGCGTCCCGTTCAGACATTTGACTGGTTAGATGCCTTGGCCATGATGATCGGATTGTCGGCCTTTATACTCGGTATGAAGTTCGGCTTTGACGGTTTTAATAATCCCGATCTCGTCAAACAAGGACAACCGCCGGCCATCGGATTTATTTTCGGCTCGATAGCTTTTCTCGGACTTTTAGGAGATACGCGGGTCATTATTTCAAAGGGTATTCACGGCTCCCGGCGGATCGCCAGACATCTGTGGCGTATGTGTTTTGCTTTTTTTATTGCCACGGCTTCATTTTTTCTCGGTCAGGCGGACGAATTTCCCGAAGTACTCCGCATCCCTGTTCTGCTCGCCGTTCCGGCGTTTGCACCGCTCGCGTTTCTTTTTTACTGGCTGTGGCGTGTCCGCTTCAAAGGGAAAAGACGAAGAATCAATTCCTTCGAATCGCAGGAAGCGGATTAAATTTAAGAAGAAGCAATATAAAACCGAAAATAAAAGGCGGACGTGTTATATGGCAAATTCAGACAAAATGACAGTAGCAATATTTTCCCGTTTAATAAGTGTGCGTCAGACTGTTTGAAGTCGGCTGTTTTTGAAGTTTTAAATTTATAATGATAACTTTTCAATACTGACGACAAGATGGAAAGATACTCAAACCTCAAAACGGTGATCTTATTATGACGGAATAATTTCTTATATTTTCGTCGTTGGACAACTCAAAAAAGACTTGATAATCTTTCAATTCCCTAGAATCTACACAAGGAAATTTGCATAAAAAATGATTGAAGAATTAGCATTCGACAACACGACCGAACGCCGCCGCGAGAGGCAAAACGGCGTCGGTTGGGTGGAAGTTATCGTCGGCTCGATGTTTTCGGGCAAATCCGAAGAACTGATCCGCCGCTTAAATCGTGCCCGCATCGCCCGCCAGAAAGTTCAGGTTTTCAAACCGAAAATTGACGACCGCTATTCGGTCGAAGAGATCGCCTCGCATTCGGGTATGACGCATATTTCAAAGCCCGTCATGACGGCAAAAGAACTGCTCGCCAAGATAGATGACGATACGGAAGTCGTCGGCATTGACGAAGGTCAATTTTTCGATATGGAAATAATCGAAGCGGTCAACGATCTCGCCAACAACGGTAAGCGGGTAATCGTCGCCGGATTAGATCAGGACTATATGGGCAAACCGTTCGAGCCGATGCCCCAGCTTTTATCCATCGCCGAATTTATCACCAAAACTCACGCCATCTGCGTTAAATGCGGGGCGACCGCCAATTACTCGCAGAGAACCTTTGAATCCGAAGAACGGGTCGAGGTCGGTGCCAGCGGAAAATATGAAGCGAGATGCCGCAAATGTTTTATACCGCATTCGGATAAACCGACGATCCACGACTGACGTCTCAATTTTTTTTCAGGCAATACCGTAAGCGTGAAAAAAATCCGGTTTAAAGTTATAATCAAGGTCTCCAAATAAGTCAGAAGTCCTCGTAACTTTTAATTTTTACGTTCGGCCTTTTTCCCAAATGGGTCGGAGAGGAGACGATAGATGAGCGAAACAAACAAGACGGAAATAGTTAAAAGAGGTTACGAAAGATTCGGCAGCGGCGATATTGACGGCCTGCTCGAACTTTTTGCTGAAGACATCAAATGGACAATTCCCGAAGTCAACGGTTCGCCGTTCAATGCCGAAACAAACGGACGCGAAGATGTCCGTAAGTTTTTCGGCACACTCGGTCAAACGGAAGAGTTTACGAATTTTGAACCCAGAGAATTTATTTCCGAAGGCGACAAAGTCGTTGTTCTCGGACATTCCGAAGGAAGCATCAAAACCACCGGACGAAATTTTGCGACCGATTGGGTGCATATTTTTACCGTCAAAGACGATAAAATTACAAGCTTTCTTGAATTTTTCGATAATGTCGCGATGGAGCGAGCCTATCAGAAATCAGCAACCGCTTAAACTATCAATGGTTCGGGAATCAAACGAAAAAAATTGGTGAACAAAGAATTTCAAAACAGTCTCGAGAAACTAAAAAGTTTTCATCAAAAGATCGATTCCCTGACCGCCAGACTTGAAAAAATTCACGCCGGGCGTCTGAACTGCAAAAAAGGATGCTCGGCGTGTTGCGTTGACGGAATCACGGTTTTTGAGATCGAAGCGGAAAACATCAGAAAAAACCATTTATTTTCATACAAGATATGCAGTAATTAAAACAACAAAAACCATATATAAAAACGGAATTAAATGGTTTTTAAAACATGTATTTATTATACAGTCAATATATAGGGTAAATTGCGCCTGCAATCCTA
>JBGTRS010000016.1:18779-19015 GCA_041940665.1 Pyrinomonadaceae bacterium
CGTATGTGCTTTCCTCGATGAAGACGGCGCCTGCCGCATCTACGAAAACCGTCCATACGTCTGCCGCACGCAAGGTCTGCCGCTTCGCTGGCTCGACGAAATTGAAGATGAATTATTTGAACTCCGCGACATCTGCCCCTTGAATGAAGAGGGCGAACCGATTGAAAATCTTCCGCCGGACGAATGCTGGACGCTCGGCGAATTTGAAGCAAAACTTTACGAACTGCAAAAAGAAT
>JBGTRS010000017.1:0-19003 GCA_041940665.1 Pyrinomonadaceae bacterium
GAATGAAGCAGTTTATATTCGATGAGCTGAAAAAGGTCGTGAGTTTTTTCCGCAATAAACGCTTCGATGCTGTCTTCCCGTTCGGCGACGATCTCGGCCGCGGCAGACGGCGTGGCCGCCCGCACATCGGCGACAAAATCGGCGATCGTCCAATCAATCTCGTGGCCGACGGCAGAAATCACGGGAATTTCCGAAGCAAAGATCGTCCGGGCCAGACGCTCTTCGTTAAACGCCCATAAATTTTCCGTCGAACCGCCGCCGCGGCCGACGATCAGAACATCAATCTTGTCCTTTTCATCCGCTTTTTTGTTAAATTCATTTGCCAGAATTACAGCATCACGAATTTCTTCCGGGGCGGTTTCGCCCTGAACTCTCGTTGGAATAAGAACGATGCTGACGGTTTTTGTGCGGCGTTGTAAGACATTCAAAATATCGTGAAAAGCCGCTCCGTTCGGGCTGGTGACGACACCGACCCGTTTCGGCAGATACGGCAGAGGACGTTTGAATTCCTCGTCAAAAAGGCGGTCTTTACCGAGTTTTAGTTTGACCTGCTCAAAGGCGACCTTCAAAGCACCTTCGCCGAAAGGCTCGAGCGACTCGACCAGAATCTGATACTCGCCCCGCGGAGCATAGAGAGAAAGTTTTCCGCGTACGCGAACTTGTAGCCCGTCAAACGGCTTAAACCTGATCCGCCAATTCTTTCCCTTGTAACAGGCGGCTTTGATCTGAGCGTCGCCGTCGTGCAGAGTAAAATACCAATGTCCCGAATGAGCATCGAAAAAATCCAGGATCTCGCCCTCGATCCAGACGGAAGCGAAACGCCGTTCGAGTTCGCCCTTGACCTGTTCGTTCAATTCCGAGATCGTCAAAGGCCGCGTCTCTTCTTCGTCAAAAAGCGAATCCAGCAATGATTTTCGAGGTGTTTCCATTGATTTTATTATGACAGATATGTATTCAAAAAGGCGATTCGAAACAAGCCGCTTTTTCTAGGAATTAAATATCGTGGATTTTTTTCCGAAAGTGTTTTCTTGTCGCCAAAGGTGACAAAGATAATAGCCTAGGGTGAAATGGAGCGAAGCGAAATGCAACCCTAGGTCATGATAAAAAAGGTCTTCGCTCGCTGAAAGTGAGCAACAAATTAGCGTCGGAGTTGCTCACCTTCAGCGAGCGGTTGGTTGATTAACAAAACCTAGGGTTGCACCCTAGGCTATTATCTTTGTCGCTTTCAGCGACGAAAATCGAATATAGAAAATATTCTATCTATGAATTTAGTGGGTTTAACTGTTTTTGCTTCATTTGGTTTCCAAAGCTCAAACCAAACGGAATCATCTTCAATATCAAATGAAACTGAAAGAGCTAAAGCAGGAATATCAATATCACCATTTTTATTGAGAACAAATTCTATGTCTTTTTGTTCGCACTGTTTTATGAGTTCCTCTTTATTCCAATCATTTAATGCAATATCAAATAAAAAAACATCTTCTCGACTACTGATAGTCACATCACATAGTTTTGCCTCTTCAAGAGGTCCGTAAGCATCGCATTTATCAAAACCAAACATTATTCCTTTATACAAAAGTGAATTATTGCGATTTCCACCCATCCATCCCTCAAAAACTTGTTCTTCGGACATTTCTTCAATAACTTCGCTTGGCGACATACCAAATTTTATGTTGCCCAATCCTTCTAATGGTTTTATTTCAAAATGCTTTTCAATAAATAAAAATAGAACTTAACGACAATTTTCATCTGTCGTTAAGTTCTTAAATTTTTCAGATCATTTTTATCTATTTTACTCAGCCTTGGCCGCCGCTTTGGTGGTTTCGAGTTCTTCGGGTCTTGGAGTTGCCAAGCCTAAGTCCTGTTGCCGCCAGAGGTTGGAAACGAGCAATTCTCTGATGAAGGTCATCTCCTTCGGCAAACGGTCGTAGAGTTTGAAGAAAAGATCGTCGTGCGAGGCGATCTCTTTGAGCCACATATCGCGGTCGAGATCCATCACCCGGTTGAAATCTTCTTCGGTGAAATCATCAAGCCCACGCCAGTCGAGATGTTCATATTTCGGCTGCCAGCCCAAAGGCGTTTCGACGCCTTTCGACATTCCTCTCGCCCGTTCGACAACCCATTTGAGGACACGCATATTTTCGCCGAAACCCGGCCAGAGGAATTTGCCTTCTTCGTCTTTTCTGAACCAGTTGACCGAAAAAATACGCGGCGGGTTCGGGATCGAGCGTCCGAAATTGAGCCAGTGCGAAAAATAATCGCCCATATGGTAGCCGGCGAACGGCAGCATGGCGAACGGATCGCGGCGGACTTCGCCGATATTGCCGAAGGCGGCGGCGGTCATTTCACTGCCCATCGTGGCCGCCATATAGACGCCGAACGACCAGTTAAAGGATTGCAGAATTAACGGAACAACCGAGTTTCGGCGTCCGCCGAAGATAAATGCCGAAACGGGAACGCCGTCAGGTGAATCGAAATGTTCGTCAACGACCGGGCATTGTTCGATCGGAGCGGTAAACCGGGCGTTCGGATGAGCGGCGGGTTTTTCCGAGTCCGGCGTCCAATCGTTGCCCTGCCAGTCGATCGCGTGAGAGGGCTTTTCGCCGTCCATACCTTCCCACCAGACATCGCCGTCGTCGGTTAAAGCAACATTCGTAAAGATCGTGTTTTCTTTGATCGAATCCATCGCGTTCGGATTCGTTTTGTAGTTCGTTCCCGGTGCCACGCCGAAAAATCCGAATTCGGGATTGATCGCGTGGAGTTTGCCTTCCTCATTCGGTTTGATCCAGGCGATGTCGTCGCCGACCGTCGTCACCTTCCAGCCTTCTTCCTGAAAAGGCTTCGGCGGAATGAGCATGGCGAAATTCGTCTTTCCGCAGGCCGACGGAAACGCCGCACAGACGTAATCCTTTTTGCCGTCGGGCGACTCGACGCCGACGATGAGCATATGTTCGGCAAGCCAGCCTTCATCGCGGCCGATGGTCGAGGCAATTCTCAATGCGAGACATTTTTTACCCAATAGGGCGTTTCCGCCGTAGCCCGAACCGTAGGAAGCGATCGAGCGTTCTTCGGGAAAATGGACGATATATTTGTCCTTCGGATCGGGCGAACAGGGCCATTTCACGTCTTCCTGGCCTTCGGCCAAAGGCATTCCGACCGAATGCAGACATTGAACAAAATCGCCGTCGCCCATCGCTTCGAGAGCCTTGTTGCCCATCCGCGTCATAATTTTCATATTGACGGCAACATAGGGCGAATCGGAAATCTCAACGCCGTATTGCGAGATCGGCGAACCGATCGGCCCCATACAGAACGGAATGACATACATCGTCCGGCCTTTCATACAGCCCGCAAATTTGTCATTCAAAATCGTTTTCATTTCCTTCGGGTTCATCCAGTTGTTCGTCGGCCCGGCATCGCCTTTGGCCAGCGAACAGATATATGTCCGGTCTTCGACGCGGGCAACGTCCGACGGGTGCGAGCGAGCCAGAAACGAATTCGGCCGCTTTTCTTCGTTCAGACGGATGAACGTGCCGCTTTCGACCATTTCCTCACACAAACGGTCATATTCTTCCTGCGAACCATCGCACCAATAGACATTGTCCGGCTGACAATGTTCGGCGGTTTTCGTAACCCATTTGATCAATTCCTTATTGGTTACATTCGACGGAATGTTTAAGTTTGTCATAAAAATATCTCCAAAATTTTTTTAAACGGTATGTTGAATATTAGTATATCTAAAAAAAATAAACGAGCAATAACCACTCGTTTTCGTATTTATTCGATAATCTTATCATACAACAACTTACCGTAAAACATAAAATATCTGAGGACTTATTAATAAAACCAAAGTTTTTGGAAAATAAACTGCCGGTTTTAAGTAAAAAATGCCGGTTTTATCTGCCGGCCTTAAATTCTTTCATCTGCTCTTTCGGTATAAAAAGATCCCGCAAAATTCCGCAATCGGGTTCGGCCGCACTCCAGCTTTCGATCTTCAGATCAATCACCGCCAAAGCCGCCGTCGGCATTCTCTGGTATTCGCCCGATAAAATCCGGACGATCCCTTCAAAGCCGGGATTATGCCCGACGAGCATTGCCGAATTATATTTATCATCAATTTCGTTGACGAGATACAAAAGCTTGTGCGAACTTGCTTCGTAAATTTTCTCGGTAAATTCGATCTCGTTTTCGAACCGGGCCGCCTCTCTAACCAACATCGCGGTTTGTTTGGCACGTAAAGCCGATGAACTCAAAATCAAATCCGGTACCAGATTCCGGCTTCGCATCAACTCCCCCATAAAAGGTGCGGCTTTCCGTCCCCGATCGTTCAAGGGACGCTGAAAATCGGAAAGATCGGGGAAATCCCAACTCGATTTGGCGTGACGTAGAACAAAAAGCGTTTTCATTTTCGACCTCTCTTTAATTATGAAATTTTAAACTATTTTTTGAACTATACTCCTTCAATTCAAAAATTCATAGCTTAAACTTGCTTTAAGACGATCGGACGCGGTTTGCCGATCTCTTCGAGAGTTTTCAGAATTTTTTTCCGCAGTGATTTATCCTTTTGTGAAGCGAGCAGAATGTCCGTAATCGAAATGATCCCTTCGAGTTTGCCGTTTTTATCCGTTACGGGAAGCCGTCTGATCTGATTTTTTTTCATCAGTTTTAAGACCTTTTCGATCTTGTCGCTTGACGAACAGGTAACAACTTTGCCGCTGATAACACCGCCCGCAGTGATTTCCGACGCCGGTTTATTCTGCAGAAAGACCGAAACGGCGACATCCCGGTCGGTGACGGTGCCGACGACCTTTGATTTTTTATCAATCACGGGAACGATCCCGCAATCTTTTTCCCACATAATTCCGACGGCTTTTGCCAGATTGTCATCCGGCCGGCAAAAACCGACTGCGTTTGTCATAACTTTTTTAACTTTCATAAATACCCTAACGCCGGCGTCCCGCCGGCTGTCCGGTTGGCATCTTGCCAACCGATTCAACTTTAAAATTTATTAAATACTGAAAATAAAGAATATGATACGGCGGCGGGACGCACGCCGCGACTGCCACCGAGACGGTGGCGTTACAATTCTTACAATTTCAAAAAATACCTATTCCGCCGGATAATTCAAAACTTTTGTTTTGCGATTTTTTCCGTTTAAGTTTTAATATAAACAGTATAGATGAAAACACAAAGACTCGCCGCCATAGACATCGGTTCCAACTCTTTAAAACTTGCCGTGATCGAAGCCGCCGCCAGTGATTCGTTTACGATCATCTCGCAAGACCGCGAACGGGTGCGGCTCGGACACGATACACTGCGTTATAAATTTCTGTCCGATGAGGCGATCGCTCTTTCGATCGAAGCCATCTCGCGTTTCAAATCCATCGCCGAAACACGCGAGGCGGACGAGATCATTGCCGTCGCGACCGCCTCCGTGCGGGAAGCGTCCAACGCGGCGGAGTTTGTCGAAAAGGTCGAAAAAGCGACGGGAATCCACGTCGAGATTCTGCCTTCAATGGAAGAAGCGAGGCTCATCGGAATTGCCGTGACGCAGTTTTTCGGCAAGGAAAACGAAGATTCGCTCATCAATATAGACATCGGCGGCGGTTCGACGGAAATTTCCCTGATGGAAGACGGCGAGCCGAAAAAGCTTTTTTCGATGAAACTCGGAGCGGTCGGTCTGACGGAAAAATACCTGCTCGACGATCCGCCGACGAAAAAACAACTCAAGCGGCTCAAAAATGAGATTCATTTCGCCCTCGAACAACCGAAACGTAAGATTCAGGGCGAAAAATGGAATATGTCGATCGGCACGTCCGGCACGATCCTGGCGTTGGCTTCGATGCTCAACTATCAGAATCCGAACAATCTGACCGATAAACCGACCATCAAACTCAAACAACTTGCCAAGATAAACAAACGGCTCGCCAAAATGACTCTGGATGAAAGAACGCGAATCACTCTCATCAACGAACGGCGGGCGGAAGTCATCATCGCCGGCGGCCAGATCCTCGAAGGCGTCATGGAAGCACTCGATATAAAATCTCTGGAAACCTGTCCGTATGCTCTGCGGGAAGGCGTCATCATTGACCATTTAAGAAAAAGCGAAACGGAAAGTCTGCCGCCCGTGCCGGATGTTGACGATATTAAACTGCGGGACGTATTCGCCGTCGGCCGGCGGTTCGGCTATGAAGAAAACCACGCCCTGCAGGTGGCGACGATGGCGGAAAAACTCTTTGACCGGCTCGCTCCCGTTTTCGACCTCAAACGCCACGAGCGGACATATCTCTCAGCCGCCGCACTTCTGCACGACGTCGGCTATCACATCTCGCACGAAGCCCATCACAAACATTCGCTTTATCTGATAAAATACTCGGAAATGACCGGATTTACCGAAACGGAAAAATCCATCATCGCCAATGTCGCCCGCTATCACCGCAAAGCCCTGCCGAAACAGACGCACCTCGATTTTACGGCTCTGGGCGAAAACGAACAGGAAATCGTCTGGAAACTGAGTTCGATCCTGCGGCTTGCCGACGGTTTGGACAGAGGTTACGAAAGCCGCGTGGACGACATTCAAATTATAAAGGAAGGCAAAAAATTATTCCTGACGCTCATCAGCGACGAGGATTGTTCCAACGAAATTTACGCGATAAAAATGAAAAAAGAATCGTTTGAAAAAACCTACGACTGCGATCTGATCGTCAAACAGTCAAAAACCAAAGATAAAATAAAAGAAGCCGTTACGCTTTCATAGCAGATGTTTAATAAATAAAAAATATACATAAGATAGAACGCGGATGAACACGGATTAGACGGATTAACGCAGATTTTTTAGATATATTCGTGAAAATCCGCTTTATCCGTGTAATCCGTGTTCTATTTATAGATAAACTTATCGAATGTTTTAAATACCGAAGGAGCTTCTTAAATTTTTTTACTTCTTCTCCCTTTCCTTTGCGACCAATCCGGCAATTTCATCATTTGTAATTTGAATATGCGGATTCAAAATAAAATCCGCCTCGAGCGAGAAGCCTCCGCAGTCCGCTTCGGCGTAACCGTGTTCTATCCTCCAGAACTCTCTGCTAAAATTATTTGCGGCGGAATAATCCTCGACCAGATTTTCAAGATTCTGCCAACGGTAGCCTTCTTCGTAAAAAAGTTCGATCTGATAGAGCCGGCCGTCAAAAAATCTTAAAAAAATGGCACGAACTCCCGCGAGTTTTCCTTTCGCCCTGCTTTTTATGTAATTTCGAAAATACGTCCGTTGCCCGTCCGGTTTGACCTTGACGCTCAAACCGACGGCTCGTCCGGCTTCGCTCGCAGACATTCCCAAACGCAAATTGTGCAGGTTTGGTGCTTCCGTCAAAGTCAATTCGCATTTTTCCTGAGTTAGAGCAGTTGATGCGAAAAGAAAAATTGCGATTGTAATAAAAAAGATTTTCATACGATTCCTTTCCAGGAGAAAATTATACAATAATATCCTGAGCGTCATGAGAGAAACTATCAACGAAAATAATCTGCCCGGATTTTGCGGAAAACTTGGTAAAAAAGATAAAGACCTCGGATTTATCCATCAAACTTTCGGAACTCCGCCGCTCTGGAAACGCGATGAAGGCTTTGCAACTTTGATCCACATCATCCTCGAACAGCAGGTTTCTCTCGCCTCAGCCGCTTCCGCTTTCAATAAACTCAAAGAAAACATCGGCCAAATCACACCCGAAAACATCTTGAAATTAAACGACCGCGAAATGAAAAAATGCTATTTTTCGCGTCAGAAAACCGTCTATGCGAGAGAATTGGCCGATGCGGTTTTAAGCGGAATGCTCGATCTTGAAAGATTAAATAGACTTTCGGATGAATCGGTCAGAGAAGAACTCATTAAGATAAAAGGCATCGGGCGTTGGACGGCCGATATATATCTGCTGATGGCGATGTCGCGTCCCGATGTTATGCCGAAAGGCGATCTGGCTCTGCACGTCGCTTTTCAGAAATTAAAAGGCTTGGAAACGCGACCGAACTCCGACGAATTCCTCGAATTGACCGAACATTGGAAACCGTTTCGTTCCGTCGCGGCACGTCTTTTGTGGCATTTTTATTTATGCGGAAAATGACGCAGTGCGGGCATCTCTCCTGCTCGCTAGTTTTTAATTATAAAATGTTTTCCGAGTTTTTTGCGGGATTATCTTGCCGGCAAGGATACCCGCACTCCGATAAAAAATTTTGTAAATTAAAGAAAACATAATAAAATTCATTGCTATGAAATCTTTGCTTTTGTTTTTTGCGGGCGAGATCATTGGCATTTTGTTTATATTGTTTTTCGTCTTCGGCTTTACGATTTTAGTCGTCGGATTAACTTTCTACATTCGTTATCTGGTCGTTAATAAAAATCGAGTTGCCTGGGGCAGGATCGCCCAAAATCTTAATTTTACGATGCCGAATCCGAAGAACCCCGAAATGTTCGGTAAGATTAACGGTTGCGAGGTTAAAGCGGCAATCGGCGTCAGATACAGAAACACGGGGGAACACAGTCGGGCGGAAAATTACACATATTGCGTTTCGGAGTTTCCGCATTCCTTGAGATTTTTGCTCGACATCAAAACGCCGAAAGGAATGCTTTCCGGCGTTTTGGGAGCGAACGATATTTCAACCGGGCAAGAAGGTTTCGACCGAACTTTCAATGTCGAATGTTATGACGAGAATGTTGTCAGAAATCTGCTTTTATCAAACTTCCCTTCCGATAAAACTCAAAACTTAATGGGCGATCTGATGCTTGCAAGGCAAGTCGTCGGAATTATAAATGTAACCGACAAAAAGGTTTATATCGAAAAACCGGGACGGGTTGATGATGAAAACGGTTTGCGAAATATGATCGAAATTACCGCATATCTCGCCAAACGCTTTCAAACCGCCCGCGAGAAATTTCCGTTCGCCGAATGGGAAAAACAAATGTTCGCCAATTGGAAAAACATCGCTCGTGAAAACAATTTTCAATTTGATAAACAAAATGTGCAGATGCAGGGCGTTTATAAAAACTTCCCGGTTTTGATCGCTCTCAATACGGAAAAAGGAAAATGGGAAACTCAATTAAAACTCCGTTTTCCCAAGAGTTTGATGGTCGGATTAAAACTGATGCCCGAAAATTCCCTGCATAAAGCTCTTTCGTGGTTCGGTATGCAGGACATCAAGGTCGGCATCAAGGAATTTGACGATGCCTTTATCGTCAAAGGCAAAAACGTCCAGATGGCAAAACACAAACTCCAGCCGGAGGTCTGTCGAAACCTCGTCGCTCTCAGCCGAAAATCTTCGAGCTATTTGATTACGGATGAAGAGTTTTCCGTTACCTTCGAGACGGTTTTGGGCGACGACAAAATGCTCAAAAGCTATCTCGAAGCAATAGTTGCAACATCAAAAATGCTTCTGCGGTAATTTTAATCATTCGGCTCGATGACACGCTTTTTGACCGGCGATGAAAGCACGATGGAAGTCGTCGTAATGCCGTAAGGCGTGAGTTTATCAATGACGGTTTGCAAGTGTTCGACATCGGCAACCGCGACTTTGATGATAAATGAATCGCCGCCCGTTCCGCGATGACATTCTAACACTTCCTTTGATTCTTTGACCGCTTCGATGATCTGCGAATAATCAATGCCCGTGATGCTCATACGGATAAAGGCCGTCACGGGCAAACCGACCTTGGCCGTATCTATCTCGACGCGGTAGCCCGTAATGATTCCGGCATCTTCCATCTTTCTGATGCGTTCGATGATCGCCGGAGTCGTCAGACCGATGCGGCGACCGAGTTCGGCATAAGTTTTCCTCGCATCCGTTTGAAGTTCGTAAAGTATCTTCCAATCAATTTCATCTATCATCTTTAGATTTTAAAGCGCTCCCTAAAATATTCCTTAAAATCTAAAGCAAACAGCGGATAAAAACAAATCTTGCTTATTCAAAAATCGTTGCGAATCCTTTAAAATATAGATACCAAACAAATTTGATAAGGAGATTTTTTCAATGATGCAAACAGATTCGGCTTCGCCAATAGAACCCGCGTTTAGCGTAAAACCATTTGAGATAAAAGATGAAGACCTGCCCGCCTTTGAGGATATGCCTTTCGAGGACATCGAAGAATTACCGCTTGAACATCCCGGAGCAAAAGACCCCGAATATCGTAAAAGAAGAGATTATATTGCCAGCCTTTCGAAAAAATTCCGCGAAACCGGCGAAATTACGGATGTCGAATATACTGAAGAAGAACAATCGGTCTGGCGGTTTGTCGCCGGTGAACTCGAAGAACTGCATCAGAAAAAGGCTTCTCCATTTTACTTAAAAGCCAAGAAAGACCTAGGCATCAGCAATGATCGGATTCCGCAACTCACGGAAATGAACAAGCGTCTCAGGGAAACGACCGGATTTCGCCTCGCCCCGATCGAAGGTCTGGTTGATACACGGGCATTTTTGAGCTGGCTTTCGTGGCGGACGATGCTTTCAACTCAATACATACGCCATCATTCGCGGCCCGGTTACACGCCCGAACCCGACATCGTTCACGAAGCGATGGGACATATTCCGATGTTCACGAATCCAGATTTTGCAGACTTTTCGCAATTCATTGGACACGGTGCGAGAATGGCGAATGACGAACAACTCGAAGGTTTGGGCAGAATCTACTGGTTCACGGTCGAATTCGGTCTGGTCGAAGCCGACAATGACATCAAGGCTTTCGGTGCGGGACTTCTTTCATCATTTAAAGAATTAAAACACGCATTTTCCGATAATGTCGAACGGAGACCTTTTGTATTGGAAGAAGTTATCGAGCACGATTACGAGTATTCCGATCTCCAACCCGTTTTATATGTCGCTCATTCGTATAAAAAATTGAAGGAAGAAACAAGGCGGTATATCGAGAGTTTCGGAAAATAGATTTTAGCCACAGAAATTTAAGAGATTTTTGAGAATTTTTATAAAACTTACTAATAGAGTTTTCTTAGCATCGAAGATGCCTAAATGTGGTAGCCAGTGGTGAAGCCGTCAGGCGAAACCTCTGGTAAAATCGAATAAATCGGGGAAGCCCTGAAAGCGACACATATTGTAATTATTTTGGTTACGCTCTTTCAGAGCTACATTGCTTTTTTTGACAACATTCCAGAGGTTCACGCTATCGCGTTCACCACTGGCTACCACATTGATGCTCCTTGCGGAGCAAAGAGAGAATAATTTATGAAACACTTTTCACATTCAATTTTGCTTTTGGTTTGTTTGACGGTTTTGTTTCAGACTGGATATGCCTGCACTTGTATGCCGGAGGAAATTGAAAGTGAAGTAGTGAAAACTGACTATCTATTTGTAGGCAAAGTGATAAAGGTTAGTGAGGGACTTTCTTCTAATAACGACACTATAAAATTTTCTATCACGTTCAAAGTAAAAGAAAATTTTAAAGGAGCCGAAGAAAAAGAAATTACTCTGATTCAATATAAATACGAAAAAGATGTTCCGTGCAGTAATTTTATAAACTTCAAGAAAAAGGATAAATATTTGATTTCAGCAAACATTACAGAAGAAAAAGAAATTAAAGTTAATAACCATTGTTTACGAACTCAAAGATTTAACAAAAAATCAGATAGATATCAGAAACTGATAAAATTAAAAGAATTAAAACCAAACTTATTTTGAGGCAATTATGAACGAAAAAAATCCATTAGGTTTAAAGAAAATACATCACGTCGAGTTTTATGTCGGAAACGCCAAACAGGCGGAGTTCTATTATCGCAAAGCGTTCGGCTTTTCAAGGGTGGCTTATTCGGGGCTAGAGACGGGCAACCGGAATTCGACCTCGTATGCTTTACGGCAAAACCGCGTCAATTTTATTTTGACGACGCCCTTAAATGACGAACACGAAGCCGCCGAGCATATCAAAGTTCACGGCGACGGCGTCAAGGACATCGCATTTCACGTTGAAGATGCCGATCACGCTTTTAATGAAGCCGTTAAACGCGGAGCGGAAGTCGCCATCGAGCCGTATGACTGGAAGGACGAAAACGGTTCGGTTCGGCGGGCGGCGATCAAGACTTACGGCGACACGATCCATTCGTTTATTTCCTACAACACCGACAACGGACATAATTACAACGGAGCGTTTTTGCCCGGTTTCACCGAAAACGAACTGGACGGCGAAGAGGTCGGGATCGTTCTGGTTGACCATATCGTCGGCAATGTCGAACTCGGCAAGATGAACGTCTGGTGCGATTTCTACCGCGATGTGATGGGGTTTGAGAGATATTTAACGTTCGACGACAAAGACATTTCGACCGAATATTCCGCCTTGATGTCAATTGTTATGTCGGACGGCGGACACAACATCAAATTCCCGATCAATGAACCGGCGGAAGGCAAAGGCGGCAAATCGCAGATCCAGGAATATATCGAATACTACAACTCGGCGGGCGTTCAGCATCTCGCTTTGCTCTGCAAAGACATTCTTTCCACGGTCGAAAAATTGCAGGAAAACGGCGTCGAGTTTTTGCGAGTTCCCGACACATATTATGAAGAGATTCCCGAACGAGTCGGCGAAATTGATGAAGACATCGAGGAATTAAAACGTCTCGGCATCCTCGTTGACCGCGATGATGAAGGTTATCTCTTGCAGATTTTTACAAAACCGGTTGAAGACCGCCCGACGGTTTTCTACGAAATTTTGCAACGCAAGGGTTGTAAAGGATTCGGCAAAGGAAACTTCAAGGCTCTGTTTGTTTCGATCGAAGAAGAACAACGCCGTAGAGGAAATTTGTAAAACAGTGATGAGTGACGAGTGACGAGTGACGAGTGTTTCAAAACTCGTCACTCGTCACTTGTTACCTAATAAAAATGGATGAATCGAACTTAAAAATTCTCGATGTCGGATGCGGAAAAAATAAATATCCGAATTCCATCGGCTTGGATTACAATCCGAAAACGGGTGCGGATGTCATTCACGATCTGAGGGAATTTCCTTATCCGTTCGAGGACGATGAATTTGATATGGTCTATGCGGCACACTTGGTCGAACATCTGCCGGATGTCATTCCGTTTGTCGAGGAAGTTTTCCGCATTACGAAAAACGGCGGACGGATAAAATTCATCACGCCGCATTATACGAACCCCGATTGGAACTGCGACCCGACGCACAAAAATCATTTCAGTTCCTATTCATTTCAGACCTTCGACGCCGAACGCCGTCATTTCGATTTTTATTCGCATATCAATATGCGTCCCGTTAAAAGATACGTGACGGTCTTGAATCTCTGGAAGGCTCTCGGTTTGGAATTTCTGATAAATATAGACCACAAAATCCCTTCGCTTCGTTTTTTCCGCAAATTTTGGGAAACTTATCTATGCTATATTTTTCGCGGGAAGGATATGTATTTCGAGTTTGAGGTTATCAAAGATGAAAACCGCTGAAAAATTGAACAATTTTGCGGCCATTGCAGATTTGCCGGGTGAGATCAAATTGACCTTTCATAAGGGCGGCGGGAAAAAGAAAAATTCGGTCGTCATTGAATCCGACAGGCAAAAGCTGGTCTTTAAGGCGTGGGAACACAAAATCATTCCGCATGAGATGGTTCACTATGCGGTCGAATCGGTTTTCGGCGAACTGAAAGGATTTATAAAACTGATCGGCGAGGGGGCGACGGAAGAAGAGATCGAAGGACGCAAAGCGGGTTTGTCCGCTTCTTATATCGAGTATCTGGTCGGAGCGTTTCAATACGAACTCTGGGGAATGTCCTCGTCCGACGATCAGATATTTTTACAAAACTTTCAAAACTTTAAGGATGAAGGAAAAAAGATTTTTTCAGCCGATGAATATTTCGAGTTTGTGCCCGATCTGAAAAGAATTGAGACCTGCCGCCGTTTGTTGCAAAACTTGACCGATGAATGGAACATTTTGCCGCCGGGCGAGGAATTAAAATACACTTTAAGAAGATGACACCAAAAACAGTAGAAAAAGATGCCAAATATCAAACGGGATTCGGCAATGAATTTGCGACGGAAGCGGTCGAGGGAGCGTTGCCGGTCGGCAGAAACTCGCCGCAGAGAGCTCCGCTCGGACTTTATGCCGAACAGTTTTCGGGAACGGCTTTTACCGCTCCGCGTGGTTTGAATAAACGCACCTGGACTTACCGCATCCGTCCGAGCGTTCTGCACAAACCTTTCCGGCAAATTGAAAACGGTCTTTTGCTGAGTTCACCGTTCGATGAGGTGACGACACCGCCGAACCAACTTCGCTGGAATGCTCTGCCGATGCCGGAAACGGAAAAGGATTTTGTTGACGGTCTGATCACGGTCGCGGGCAACGGCGACCTGTTTTCTCAGGTTGGGATGGGCGTTCATATTTTTGCCTGCAACAAAGATATGACGGACAGATTTTTCTATAACGCCGACGGCGAAATGCTCGTCGTGGCGGAAAAAAACCGCGTCCGCTTTTTAACCGAACTCGGCATCATCGAAATAAAATCGGGCGAGATCGCCGTTTTGCCGCGTGGCTTAAAATTCCGCGTCGAACTTCCCGACGGCGAGGCTCGCGGCTACATTTGCGAGAATTACGGACAGCAGTTTCGTCTGCCCGATCTCGGACCGATCGGGGCGAACGGTCTCGCGAATCCGAGAGATTTTGAAACGCCTGTCGCCTGGTTTGAAGATGTGGACGGCGAAATGGAGATCGTCGCCAAATTCGGCGGCAATTTATGGGTATCGGAAACCGATCATTCACCTTTGGATGTCGTCGGCTGGCACGGAAATTATGCTCCGTATAAATATGACCTCAGAAGATTCAACACCATCGGCTCGATCTCATTCGATCATCCCGATCCAAGTATTTTCACGGTTTTAACGTCGCCTTCTAGCGAACACGGCACGGCGAACTGCGATTTCGTGATCTTCCCCGACCGCTGGCTTGTCGCCGAAGATACATTCCGTCCGCCGTGGTATCACCGCAACATAATGAGCGAATATATGGGCTTATGCTACGGGCAATATGACGCCAAAGAAGAAGGCTTCATTCCCGGCGGCGGTTCGCTCCACAATCAGATGTCGGCCCACGGCCCCGACCTCGATGCGTTTGAAAAGGCCTCGAACGCCGATCTCAAACCACAAAAGCTCGAAGGCACGATGGCGTTTATGTTCGAATCGCGTTACATCATCCGCCCGACAAAATTCGCGTTGGAAACGGATGCCTTGCAAAAAGATTATTACGAAGTTTGGCAGGGTTTGAAAAAGAACTTTGTAAATGGATAATGGTTAATTGTAAATGGACACAGAAGCAGTTTGATAAATCCGCCATTTGCCCACAGACTAATAATGAGTGAAGAAACACACGAATCCGTTAAAATTCTGCTTTCCGAGATCGTTGATTATGCGGGGCTTTTTCCGCCTTCAAAACTCTCGATGCCGGAAGCCGTCATCAATTACGCAACTTATAAAAACAGCAACTACAACTGGATGCTCGGGCGGTTTGTCTGCCCGGTCGGAAGGCTCGATGAATTTCTCGAAAGTGCGAAAGATTTCTTTTCACGTGATTCGAAAAGCGTCTGGCGTTTGAGTGTTCTGGCAAGCGACGATATTTACGACACGATCCGCAAGGTCGAGGACTTTAATATACAAAACGCTCCGAGTGCCGTCTGCGACTCGCTCGAGATAAAAGCCGAAACTTCCGAACAGATCGAAAAACAATCCGAAGCGATTCCTGAAACTTACACGAACTTTTTTGAAATTCCGAATGATGAAAGACTGCCCGATCTCATTTCGGCTCTGGCGATCAACCGGCAATGTGCGAAGATCCGCACGGGCGGAGTTACGGCCGATCTTTTTCCGAAAACTTCGGAGATAATCCGGTTTATGCGAACCTGTATGGCGGCGAACATCCCGTTCAAGGCCACCGCCGGACTGCATCATCCGATCCGTTGCTTTAAGCCATTAACCTATGAGCCGAAAGCTCCGAAGGGAACGATGCACGGTTTTTTGAATCTTTTTCTCGCTACGGGTTTTGCCCGCGAAGGCTATAAACCCGAAGTTTTGGAAGAAATCTTAGAAGAAGAATTCGAAGAGGTTTTCACATTTGACGAAAACGGTGCTTACTGGCAGAAAGAACATTTTTTAAATAACGCGATGCTCCGAAACCTCCGCGATTCGCACATCAGATCCTTCGGCTCCTGTTCATTCGACGAACCGATTCAGGATTTGCAGGAAATAGGAATCTTATAACATTTATCATTCAACATTTATCATTTATCAGGGTGTTTAAGTGTTGAATGATTTTTGATAAATGGTAAATGATAAATGATAAATGTAAACGAAACACACGATCAGAACTTAAAAAGCTGGGTGGAATCAGCCAACGATCCCGACACGGATTTTCCGATTCAGAATTTGCCTTTTTGTAATTTCAGTTTCAAAAAAGATGATGCGATTTGGAATGTAACAGGTGTAGTAATTGGAGATTATATTTTTAATATTGGCAATGCTGTCAGTTTATTTGATGGTGAACTTTCTAAAATTGCTACTGAATGTGGAGATGCTTGTGGGAACTTCTATTTCTTGAATGATGAAAGCATCAATAAACTTTCTAGTTTGCGTAAACGAATAAGCGAAGTTTTGAGTGAAAATGCAGATGAAGAAACTCAAAATATAGTTAAACAAAACTTAATTCCTATTGATAAATGTGAACTGTTAGTTCCATTCGGTAATGAAATTAACGATTATACAGACTTTTACTGCTCGATCTATCACGCCACGAATGTCGGGAAACTTTTCCGTCCTGATAATCCTTTGCTTGAAAATTATAAATGGATTCCGATCGGTTATCACGGTCGGGCTTCGTCAATCGTCGTTTCGGGAACTGATTTTAAACGCCCGAAAGGTCAGAATCGTTCCGATCAGGAAAAACCGCCCGTTTACATTCCGTCGAAGGCTCTCGATTATGAAATGGAAGTCGGATTTTTTGTCGGCAAAGGTAATGAGCTGGGCGAAACGATTGACATCAAAGACGCAGAAGAACATATTTTCGGGCTGTGTCTGGTCAACGATTGGTCGGCACGCGATATACAAGGCTGGGAATATCAGCCGCTCGGACCTTTTCTTGGCAAAAGTTTTGCAACGACCGTTTCGCCTTTTGTCGTAACGATGGAAGCTCTCGCACCGTTTCGAGTTCCGGCGTTTGAACGCGAGGAGGGCGATCCGCAACCCTTGCCGTATCTGTCGGCTGAACAAAACGAAAAATTCGGCGGGATTGATCTGAAACTCGAAGTCTATATCCAAACAAAAAAAATGCGTGATGACGGCGACGAACCGTTTTTGCTGTCGCGTTCAAACTTAAAAGATTTATACTGGACGATCGGACAAATGCTCACGCATCACGCTTCCAACGGTTGCAACTTAAACGTCGGCGATCTGATGGCGACGGGAACGATGTCCGGCAAGGAAGATTCCGAACGCGGTTGTCTACTGGAGATCACCAAACGCGGAAGCGAACCGGTCGAACTGCCGAACGGCGAAACGCGGAAATTCCTCGAAGACTACGACGAAATCATTATGAAAGGATTCTGCGAACGCGAAGGTTTTAGAAGGATCGGCTTCGGCGAGTGCCGCGGAATGGTTCTGCCGGCAGACTCGTAATACGTAATTCGTAATACGCAATACGCGAAAACATTATAACGAATCACGTATTACGAATTACGTATTACGAATTATGTTCACATCACGCACAAAACAGGATTTGATGATCGAAGTTTGGGAAAAACTCGATTGCGAAAGCGTCGGAGCGGAAGAGATCGAAGCCATCGAACTCGTCGTGCGTGATAAATTCGGACCGAACGCGGTTGATTCGCCGATGATTATTGCCCGTCTTTTAGCCGACGAAGGTGCGGAACTTCGCCACGCGGAAATTCTCGAACTCGATGTCAAACGCAGGCTCGAATCGCCGTATGATGCGATGTTTCGCAACATCCTGAAATTTTCCGATTTTTCACAAACCTTAAATTCCATCCGCCAGATCGAAAACCTGCGACAAAAATTTTTAAGCGAAGACGACAAGACCGGCTTGCGGCTCATTAAAGAAACCGTCCTCAAAGGCAAAAACCGGGCGTTGATGATCGCTAAGAACGAAAAGGTCGCTAAAGAAAAACGTGCCGAAAAGTCAGAGATTTCCGAATGGTTTCGGCTTTATCTGCAATCGCCGGAAATTTTTGAAAACTGGGTAAAACTGCGGCAGAACTCGAAGGATTTTAAGGAAAAATTCAAGACGGAAGATTCAAGTTGAATAAAAATTTCAATTGCCACTAGCTTCAGCTAGTGGACTAAAATTCAATATGATTTTCGGCTTTAGCCAAGCTTTATTAAACTATCAAAAATGCGAAGATTTTATGCTCCGAAAGAAAATTTTGCAGAAGGCCGCCGGATAAATTTAGATGCGGAGCAATCGAAACATCTCAAAAATGTTCTGCGTTTGAAGGTGGGCGATGAAATTCAGATTTTTGACGGCGAAGGACGAGAGTTTTTGTGCGAAATTGAAAAAAAAGAAAAAAAAGAAACTTCCCTGAACATTCTCAAAGAAATAAATCCTTCTTCGCCCGAATCGGAATTAAATTTAACTTTAGCGGTTTCGCTTTTAAAAGGGGATAAATTAGATCTGGTCATTCAAAAAGCGGTCGAACTCGGCGTCAGCGAATTTGTCCCGATTATTACGAAAAGATGCGATGTCAAAATAAAAAACAGTAAATTCGAGCGTTGGCAGAAAATCATCATTGAATCATCAAAACAATGCGGGCGGGCGAAATTGATGGAAATTTTTGAGCCGTTAGAGTTTAACGAATTTATTAAAACCTCCGCGTCTCAGCGTCTCAGCGGTGAAAATTTTATTTTATTTTCCGAAAGAAACGGCAGAAGTTTTTCGGAAATAAAGACAAATAAAAAAATAACCGCGATCATCGGCTCTGAAGGCGGCTGGGAAGATTCGGAGTTGGAATTTGCAATA
>JBGTRS010000018.1:0-18941 GCA_041940665.1 Pyrinomonadaceae bacterium
CCCCGTCATCAGAGAAAAGATCGTCGAAGTCCCGGTTATCAGAGAAAAGATCGTCAGGCGAACGGTTTATATAGATAAAAATGCGGAAAAAGGTCTGCCGGATGTTGCGGAAAAAGAAACTCTGGCTCTCAACAATTCGGTCAAGGACGGAGAATTTTTAACCCAAACAAACTTAAAAGGCTTTCAGCCCGTTTCGGAAATCAAACCGAAAATTACCAAAAAGGAAGAATAAAGATGAAAAGAATTATAAATTTATCGCTGATCGGAATTTTAACCCTTTGTTTATTTAGTGCGGCCGAAGCTCAATACGGCATTATGAAATTGAGCAACGGCGTAACGGTCGTCGTTAAAACCGAAGTTACGCCGTCGAATTCCAGGAGTTCTTTGGGCAATATCTATTCGAGCAACACGGGAAACACGATCCACAGAATTTTGACCGATAAGGAAAACAAGATCTATTTCGGTTACGACCTGTCGTTTGAAAAAGCGGATGAAGAAGGAAAATTCAGAGTTTCCATCAAACCGCTCTCAAAAACTCCCGATGCTTTGATGGCGGAAATGAAGACTTCCGTCAATCAAAGTATGAAAAAAGCCGAAGCGGCCGTGTCGGGTTCGAGCGGAGTTTCGGTCGGAACCGGAAAAGCTTATCAGGGAACTTTTTATAATCCGGACTATACGGGCTTTACCGAAAGATCGCTCCCGAATTACCCCGATGATTTTATCGTCAATGACGGCGACACGATCAAGCTGGATATTCTCGAAAATCCGAATACAAAAACAAAGATCACGGATGTCATTACGATCAGTACGAAATCTAACGGCTCGCAATATTTTTACATAGATGATAAACCCGTCCGCAGTTTTTCGATCGAAGACGTCTATCTGCGGCTGGAAATGCCCGATATATATATCAATGACAAAAAATATGAAACCGGCACAACCGTCGCCGGCAACATCAACTGGATTTACATTAACGGAAAAGGACGCTTTATCTTTTCATTCAAACCGCAGGCGGGTTACAACTTTCAAAAGATCGGCACGATCAAAAACAACGAGGTCAATTTTGAATTCAACGGCGAAAAATACAGATTCGTTTCGAAATCTCCGATCTTGGGTCAGGGCGGCAACTGGAATCTTTGGGTGCTGCACGATCCCGCGTATCAACCGAATTATGTTGTTTCCGAAGACAGTCCGTTCATTTTCGGGGCGGCGGGCAAGGTCGAATATCTGTTTAAGAGATAAACCGCTACCCTCAGCTGAAAAGAGGATTATATGAAAGTATCGTTCATTTTATTTTTGTTCCTGAGTGTCTTCTCGCAGGTAAGTTCAGGCAGTTCGATCGAATATCAGCTCAAACCTGTGCCGAAAACCGACCGCACCGATCTCGTCATCTCGGTTCAATTCAGGGCGGAAAATGAGCAGGTTATAAAACTGCCGCAGGATTGTTACGGCACTCCGAACCTGCACAGATTCGTTGTGCAGTTTTTCGGACGAAACGGAACGACGGTTAAAACCGCCGAAAATGAAAGAGAAAGAATTGTTAAACCGAATGAAAAAGGCGAAGTTTCGCTCGGTTATGTTCTTTCCTTTGATCCGCAAATGTTGGAAAATTCGGCCTTTGCTCCGAAAATTCATTCTGAATTTTTCAGCCTGGCGGGCTGTCAATGGCTTCTGCGTTTACCTGATGATGAGAAAAAAATTGATTATTCGATCGAAATAATTGATGCTCCGAAAGATTGGAATTTGCATTCGTCAATCAGGCAAAATCCGGGAAAAATAAAAATAAACGCCAGTTACGACGATCTGATCTCGACCAGAATCGGCGGCGGCGGCAGTACAAGAACCTTTTATATAAGAAGGAAGCCCGTTTCGGTATTCATCAAAGGCGATTTTGAAATTCCCGACAAGGAGATTTTCGAGACCGTTGAAAAAATCGTCAGATCCCAGCGAGATTGGTTTGAAGATTATGAACAGCCTTTTTATCAGGTTGTCATCAACGAGCGAAAAGGCGTTGTCGCAGGCACATCCATCGAAAATCAGTTCGTCTGTTTTATTCAAACAGATGTGGATAAAGTCCGTCTGAATATGATCCTCGCCCACGAAATGTTTCACAATTGGCTGCCCGTCAAAATGGGGCTGAAGCTCGCCGAAGGAGATCATCAGATTCGTCACGAATGGTTTTTTGAAGGTTTTACGGAGTATTTTGCCAAAAAGGTTCTGTTTGACGCGGGACTTTTATCACCCGAAAAATTTGCGGAATTGATCAATAAAGACATTCATAATCTGGCCGATAATCCTTATAAATCCATAAACTACAAAGACTTTCTCGCCGTAGCAAACGCCCGCCAATTTTCCTCCGGCCATAAAAAACTTTCGTATTACCGGGGCGTACTGATCGCTTTAAGGTGGGAAGCCAAACTTCGCAGAGCCGGTAAGAATCTCTCCGGGTTCATCCGCCGTCTTTATAAAATCACTTCACAAAAAGGCGGCAAGATCAGCGAACAGGAGTTTTTTGAATATGCCGAAAATTACGGCATAGATGCCGCCGGAGATTTTGAAAAATATATTCTGGCCGGCGACCCGATCGAGATTGATCCGAATGCTTTGGGAGAAAATTTCACGGCCATGGAAAAAGAAGTTCCGCTTTTTGACGCCGGGTTTTCCGTAAGCGGATCAGGCGAGAGAAAAGAAATTTCGGAAGTTGCCGAAAACAGTCCGGCTTACCGGGCCGGTCTTCGAAACGGAATGGAATTTGTTCGGGCTGAAAACTCAAGCCGGTTCAGCAATGCCTGGGAGTCGGAAAAACCTCTGACCGTCGCTGTCAAAATAGACGGCAAAGAAAAAGAATTCACCTATTTTCCCCACGGCGGGATGATAAAACTGTTGCAATTCCAAGTAACAAAATAACTTAACAAAATACGGGTGTTGATCTTAGGAATTCTGCCTGAAAACTGTTATTTTATACAGATATGACAGAAGTAAAACCGAAAAAAATCAAACCCGATATCCGGGCGATTACGCGGCTCGTCTCGCGTGAGGGAAACCTGGTGCAGGGACAATCCGATCTGCCGATCGATCCGACCTTGGCAAAAGAAGCGTATGAAATTATTGCCGCGAGCCAAAATCATTACGGCGGTTCGGAAGGCAATGCGAATCTGCGACGCGAGGTTGCCGCCAAGATCAAAAAATACAACGGCCTCGAAATTGACGTTGATAAGAAACCGTTTGAACTGCTCGTGACGACGGGCGGCACGGGGGCTTTGATCGGCATCGCCCAGAGTTATTTACGCGGAAAATCCGCTCTCGTCTTCGAGCCGTATTATCCGTATCACCGCAAGATCATCGAAGAGTTCGGCGGCAAAACGGAAGTTTTTGAGATGAATGAGTATCTCTCTTTTGAAAAAGAACTCTTAAAGGTGCAATGCCGCCAGTTAAAAGACCGGGCGGAATTCCCTCTGGCGATGATCGTCGTCTGCACGCCTTCCAACCCGACCGGCAAGGTCTTAACGCAAACCGAACTTGAAGCCATCGCCGATGTGGCCAAAGAATTCGATTTGCTGGTCGTCTCCGACGAAGTTTACGAACATTACGTAACGGGCGAAAATCCGCATACGCCGATCGCCAGTTTGCCCGATATGTGGGAGAGAACGATCACGGTCAATTCGTTTTCAAAGAGTTGGAATATTTCCGGTTGGCGTTTGGGATATTGTTACGGTAAGGGCGATCTTCTCGCACCCGTCAATACGGCTTTGAATATCGTCTATGTCTGCCCGGTCACGCCTCTTCAGGAAGCACTCTCGCGGGTTTGATGGCGGATGAAAATTATTATGAATCCCTGCGGGAAAAATTCGACCATAAACGCTCGTTCGTTTCTGAAACTATGGAGAACTTAGGCTTTGACATTTACGATTCGGGTTCGGCATTTTATCTCTGGGCGAGAATTCCCGAAGACTTTGACGACGCTTTGAAATTCAACGAAATGCTCATGGAAAAAGCCGGCGTCGGAGCGGTTCCGGGAAGTGCTTTCGCCGATTCCGATAAATGGGACGCACATATGCGAATCTGCATCGCCCGCGAGGACGAGATTCTCGCCGGTGCTTTGGAAAAATTCAAAACGGCTTTGAACTAAAATCGCACAAAATAGATTTGCCTGCGAAACACGCGAAACAGACGAAAATTAAAAATCCTTTTTCGTTTCTTTCGCGTATTTCGCAGGCAGACCTATTTGATCAGAAAAATCCTTTTTGTCACAAATCTCCGACGAACGGTGTTTTGATATTAGAAACCAAAAAAAATTCAAAATCGGAGGAATATATCAAAGATGAAAAGGTCTTATTTTTACTGTGCAATTTTATTGACGGTCTTACTGCTCGGCACCAACGGCTTTGCCCAGGATAAATCCGAAAAGGAATACAAATACGAATTTTGCAGTGGTAATAATTGGTCGAACGGCGAGAAAGTTTCGGCGAATGTTCTGCGTGAAATGAACGTTCCGGCGGCGAGCATTTTGAAAGTTGATTCAAAAAACGGCCGCATTACGGTCAAAGGCGAAAACCGCAGTGATGTTCTGGTACGGGCTTGCGTACGGACTTGGGCGAAATCGGAAACGGAAGCAAATTCCGCCGCCAACGGCATCCGCATCGAAACATCTCCAACCGTCCGGGCCGTCAACACGCCCGATGAAAACTGGTCTGTTTCTTATGAAATCCATGTTCCGCGGACGTCCAATCTCGATCTCTCGTCAGACAACGGACGGATCACGATCTCATCCGTCAGCGGTCAGATGAATTTTAAAACCAATAACGGACGCATAACTTTAGAAGACGTTGCCGGAGACATCCGCGGCAGAACGAATAATGGCCGGGTTACGGTGAGTCTTGCGGGAAATTACTGGCAGGGAAACGGGCTTGACGTGGAAACCGGAAACGGCCGTATAACTCTGTATATGCCGGCAAACTACGCCGCCAATGTCGAAGTCGGCACGACCAACGGACGGTTCAGCAGTGATTTTGCGGAACTGCAGACGGCCATGGCAGATTCAAAGGAAAAACGCCGAAGCGGTCCGAAAAGAGTCAATGCGAGCGTCAACGGCGGCGGCTCGCCGATTCGTCTTATTACGACCAACGGCCGGGTCAGCATTCATTCGAGTTCAAAAGATTTACCTTAGAAAATTAAAATAGAACACGGATAAACGCGGATTTGACGGATTTACCCGAGATTATTTAATAAATCCGTAAAAATCCGCATTTTCCGTGCGATCCGTGTTCTATTTAAAGGATAAACTTTCCGAAGTTATAAATTCTTCAAAATAAAATCGGCGATCATCACATACATATGATATGACTGTTCGCGGTCAACAACGCCGTGCCGCTGGGTCGGATAAACCATATAATCGAATTGTTTTCCCGCCTTTTGCAGTTCATAGACAAATTTCGTCGTGTTCTGCATATGGACGTTGTTGTCCATCACGCCGTGGATCAAAAGCAGTTTTCCGTGGAGGTCTTTGGCATGGCCGAGCACGGAAGTTTTGGCGTAACCATTCGGGTTATTTTCGGGCGTGAGCATATATCTTTCCGTATAGATCGAATCATACAAAGCCCAATTCGTCACCGAACCTCCGGCGACACCGATCTTGAAGGATTTACTGCGGGTCAGAGCATAGGTCGTCATAAATCCGCCGTAGCTCCAACCGCGGATGCCGATCCGATCGCCGTCAACATATGACAGAGATTTAAGGTATTTTACGCCGTCTTCCAGATCGAGCAGTTCCGTGTAGCCGAGTTGTTTATACGCCGTCCAGGTTTCCTTTTCGCCCTTGCCGCTGGCTGAACGCGGATCGAGAATCCAGATGATATAGCCTTTCTGAGCCAGCATCTGATGGAACATATAACCGCTTCCGCCCCAGGCGTTGCGAACTTGCGGAGCGTGCGGCCCGCCATAGACGAACGACATCACCGGATATTTTTTCGATGCGTCAAAATCCGGCGGTTTGATCATAATGGCTTCCATCTCGAAACCGTCGCGGTTCTTGACCTTCAAAAATTCCGGCTTGCTTAAATTATATTTACTTAAAACCTCGACCTTGTTTTCGTTGATGACCTTTTCGAGAGTTCCGTCCGCCCGATGAAGGCTCGTCTGCCAGGGCGTATTGATGTCGCTCCAATTGGCGACAAAATGCGTAAAGGTCGGATTGAAATTTGCCGAATACGAACCTTCTTTTTTGGTCAAACGGGTTAGCCCTGTGCCGTCCAGTTTGATGCGGTAAATCTGCGGAGCGATGTGACTGTGTTCGGAAGCGGAAAAATATACGAATCCGTTCTTTTCATCAACTCCATAGAACGAACCGATTTCCCAATCGCCTTTCGTGATCTGGCGGATCAACTTTCCGTCTTTAGCGTAATGATAAAGATGATGCCAGCCGTCGCGGGTGCTTTCCCAGATAAAAGAGCCGTCCTTGAGCCAATGCGGATTAGCGAGTGCCGAAACCCAGGCCGGCGAAGTTTCTTTAAAAAGCGTCGTCGTGTTTTTACCGGCCAGATCATATGCGTTCAGATCAAGATATGTCTGCTCACGGTTTTGTCCTTGATAAACGACCCATTTTGAATCGGGCGACCAATCCACGCGGGAGATGAGAAAATCCGCTTCGTCGTATTTTGATGTATCAATGTCCGTAACTTTACCGTCTCCAAGGCTCGCAACCTTTAAGGTGACAAACGGATTCGGATCGCCCGCCTGCGGATAATTCGTGTCTTCAACCGTTTGATCTGTGACCGTATCATCGGCGAGAACGAACGCCGGAACCATCGAATCATCGGTTCGCAAAAACGCGATTTTCATCGAATCCGGCGACCACCAGTAACCGCGATTTTGTCCGCGTCCGTAGAGTTCTTCTTCATAAACCCACGCCAGATAACCGTTCAGAGTATTTTTATCGCCGTCTTCGGTAAATTGTGTTTCCTTGCCGCTGGCGATTTCGACCGCGTAAAGATTGTTGCCGCGGACAAAACTGACCTTTTTGCCGTCGGGCGAAAAGTCCGCCTCGAGTTCCTGAATTTTATCTTTGGTGATGCGTTTGGCGGTTTTCGCCGCCGCGTCATAGACGTATAGATCTTCCGGTGAAGAAAGCAAAAACGATTTGTCGTCAACGCTTTGACTGACCAGATTCGATGCGATAGCTTTCGCATCTTCAGGCGTTTCGCCGATCTTGGTCAAAGCATTGGCTACTTCTACACCGTCATATATAACGGTTTCTTCGCCCGATGCCGCATCGCGCTGAACGATCTTGATGCCGGTCGTCTCACGTCTCGTTTCAATAAATCCTTTCCCGTCCTTCGACCAACGCAGACCGAACGAAGGAAAACCGCTGAACGCGACCCGTTTGGTCGGATGATAGATATCCTCGACCGTCAGAGCCATTTTCTCACTCGTCTGCGACAGAGCAGACGCAGAAAAAGCAAGCAATATAACTAAAAGCCAGATGGTTTTTCTCATAATTTTTTCTCTATATTTAATTTTCGGATTTGTTTATCTTGAGGAGAATTATAAACGAAAATGAATCCATTGTGCTAATTGAGATGCTTCTGTTAAGCCTTCGGATGTGCTTTATCATAAACTTCGATGAGTTTTTCCATTGAAACCTGCGTGTAGATCTGCGTGGTTGAAAGCCGGGCGTGTCCGAGCATTTCCTGGATGTCGCGTAGATCCGCACCGGAATCGAGCAAGTGTGTGGCAAACGAATGCCGCAAAGAATGCGGCGAGATATTCGGAATGTCGGAACATTGTTTGATGTATTTATCAACCATACGTCCGACGCTTCTCGTTGTAATTCGCGTTCCCTGATAATTCAGGAAAACGGCTTGCTCATCGCGTTCGGCGGGCGGACAATTATTCAAAAATTCGGCTCTTGCTTCGTTTAAGTAATACATCAGAGACTGCAAAGCCGGTTCGCCGAACGGCAGAATCCTTTGCTTTTTGCGTTTGCCCGTCACGCGGACGAGTTTTTCCTTAAAATCTATATCCTTCAAATTCAAACCGCAAAGCTCCGAAACACGCATTCCCGTCGCGTATAAAAATTCGAGAATCGCCCGGTCGCGTTTTCCCAGATCGGTTTCAAGATCGGGCGTTTCGATAAAACGAATGGCATCTTCCATCGAAAGATGCGTCGGCAGTTTTCGCTCGACCCGCGGCGTGGCGACCATCTTCGCGGGATTGACTTCCAAGACGCCTTCCCGCACAAGAAACTGAAAAAATGTCCTGAGGGAAGCAAGCTTTCTCGCCACGGTCGTCTTTTTCGCGTTCTCCGAATGAAGTTCCGCCATCCATTCGCGGATGGTGATATTGTCAATATCCTTGACCGGAATCTGCTCGCGGGTACCGTCCTTTTTCGGCGGAGCGATATGTTCGTGAAACTGCCCGAGATCGCTCGTATAATTCCGCAAAGTATGCGGACTCACATTCCGCTCATACCGCAGATGTTGAAAAAATTGTTCGAGATATTCTTCAAGCATTTGTTAGTGAATTGTAAATAGTAAATAGTAAATAGACAAGATTAAAAGTCTATTCACAATTCACGATTCACTAATATCTTAATCAGATTTGATTTCGAGATCGGTCGTGCAGAATCTGCCATCTTTTATTACAGTTCATATTCGACCGTCCCATATTCGACAGAAAGTTTCAGCAAATATTCCCCAATCTCACGGTACTTTGATTTTTCGGGCGACCACCTATGAACTATGTGATAGCGGCCGTGTTTGTAACTTTCGATCATCCAACTCGCTCCATCAAGACCGCCATCATTTTTCTTTATGACAGACTTTCGCCAAAAATCCGCTTCGTTTAAAAGTTCTTTAAGTTTGCACCAGTCTCGTTCCTTAATTTCTACCGCTTTATATCTGAAAAGCTTTCCCGGTTCATAGCCGCCTTTGCCGTCCAATTCCTTGAAAGTAAGGATAAATATATCCGAGCTTCTCTCCACCCTGACAAATATCGGATGAGCGAACGAATCCAGCAATGTAAACCGGTAAATTTCGGAATTCTTATCGGAAACATCCAAAAAAGACTTTTCCACCGCCGCTTTCAAAAACTTTCCAAAATAATTATCTGCATAAACATCTACTGGTTGGCCTTCTATTAAATCATTTCTATCCTTATCAAAAAATATCTTGACGGGAAAATAGCCTGTGCCGCCTTTTTCAACTTTTGATGCTTCTTTCGAGAGTCCGGGAAAACTTTCCGACCTCTCGCATTCTTCATCCAATAAACTCGGTGCATTAACTTCTACGATTTTATTCGAATCATATAGATACCAACCTAAAACGCCGCAAAACCCTAAGGCAAAAGTCAGGATAAAGACGATTATTTCTTTCGGAGCTTTTTTCATAAGAATCTGATTCTATATGCTTTTATTGGTAATTGATTAAATCTATTTACTATTCACTATTTACCATTCACCTGTTCTTGGAAACATAATAACCTTTTCTGGTTCGGATGGTTAAGTTTTTTTCGGATTTGATTTCGAGATCGATCGTGCGGAATCTGCCGTCTTTTATTTCTTCTTCGGGGTAATAGCCGAGGATATATTGTTCAGATAGCTCGACCGAGATTTGATTAAAGGCCGTGTCGAGTTCGCGTTCGTCAACCGGCGAATAGACCGCACCGCCCGTCTGTTCGGCGAGAACCTTCATCCGCCGTTCCGCCGCCAAAGCCCGGAGATTCGCACTTCCGCCGCGTGTTCCGGTGCGTTTCTGGTTTTCAAATTCGTTGGTGTGAACGATATAGACCTGACAATTATTTTCCTGAACGATCTTGACCATTTCGTCAAAGGTCGCATCGCTCAAAGTGTCCTGTCCGTCCGAAACGACGACGATGACACGCCTTCCAGCGTAGTCTTGCAGATAGTTTGAGGCTTCGATCAAAGCATCGTGAAGCGAGGTCGCCCCTTCGGGCGGCGGAAGATTTTTGATCGCCTGGATCAGGGAAGCAATATCTTTGGTCAAAGGCTGTTCGAGTTCGGCAATGGCCGCGACGGAAAAAAGTGCCGCCAGGTCTTTTTCGGGACGAATGACGCGGCGGAAAAATCTGATCGCCGCTTTTTGTTCAAACTCCCGGGCGACCGTGACGCTCGACGAATTATCAAACAGTAACGCCAGACGCACCGGACTTTCCGAACGGAATATCTCGCCGATCTCGACCGCTTTTCCGTCGATCTTTAACCCGAAATCTTTTATCTGCAAATTTGTAACGGCCCGTCCTGATTGCCGGTCAACCACCGAAACGGGAATCGGCACGAGCGAGGATTCGATATTTATTTCGTCATCGCCGGTCTGAATTTTCGGTGTCGGAGTCGGAGTTGCTGTTTCTGTTGTTTGCGGCTTTTCGGAAATTTTCTGAGTCGGCAGGTAAGTTATATTTTTGTCGGTCTTCGATTTATCTTCGTCCTTTTTCTGCTTCACACGCCCGCTCTGAGCAAACACATTGGTTGCCAAGACTAAAACTAAAATTGTGAGTAAAATGTTACGAGCCATACCAATCTAAACCGTTCGGTAATTTTTCTGCTGAAAATTCAAGATGAATTATACGCCGATTTTTCGGATTCACACCTGCCGATGAGGAATGAACAAGAAGCGGACGCATTGCCAATATATCACCTTTTGATGCTTTGCAGAGAAAAGTATTTGCCTTGAGCCTTGTATTCTTTATTTCTTCCGCCTTCAAACGTCCGAACTTGTGAGTTCCTTCCAAAACTTTTAAAGCACCGTTTGATTCGTCCGCATCGTCAAGGTGAATTCTCAAGGTCAAGATTTTTTCCAAAATTTCAGCGGTCGGTTGAACGCACTGAATACCGGCTTTCAAAGTCCACGCCGAAAAGCCTACGGTTTCGCGTTTTGCCTTAACCGCAATCGTCAAATCCTGATGCCAGGGAACTTTCCAGTTTGCATTTTCCGTTTTATCAAAATAGATCGCCCGCACAGTTTTCGCATCTTTGCCGACAAAATCCTCAACTATTTTTCTGATCTTTTCACTTTCCGCAAACTCTTTTATTTCGGGCGATAAGTTGAGCAGGTTTCTCACACCATAGATCGAATCTTTCTTTCTGTTTACGGCGTTTGAGGATTTTAGTTTCGTTAAGAAATCAATCAAATATGAGATTTCCTTTTCATCAAAAACACTTTTGAGAATGACAAAGCCTTTTTTATTTAACTCATTCAAATACATTTTTTTCAAATAATTCTTTAACCGAATCACGCATCAAAACGATAATTGTTAGAATTCCCAAAACTATTCCGAACGGCTGGAACAAAAACATAATTCCGGCAATTATCAGACAAAATTTATAATTTTCCTGTCTTTTCAGATTTCGTCCCGCTCGTATCGATAGAAAAGTCATGATAGCTGAAACGGTGATGAAAATTAGTGAAATAAGTATGTTTAGAGTTCCGAAAATATAGCTAGCGTGATCGGGATTTCCCGATTCCTGCAAAATGTCCGTTGTTAAAAACAATACGCCGAAAAACAGAAAAATAAGCGAGAAAAGGGCGAAGAAAACAAACAAACCGCTCATTATGTAATAACCGATCGCAAGCCACTTCAGATGTTGTAAATCTTTATCCATTTCAAATCAACAAAAGTTTCACACCCGCGACGACGAGAACCAATGCCAACGCCCGACGCAAAAGGATCGTGTTGAAATATTTGCTTCCAAGCGATGAACCGATTATACCACCGATGACGGCGACGACGATCCAAGTCCAGACGTTGGCGGGTAAATTGACGGCGTTTTGATAATTTCCCAAAAGTCCCGAAACGGAATTGACCAAAATAAACATCGCGGAAATTCCGGCGGCTTTTTTGCTTTCCGTCCAATTGGTTAAAAAAAGAATCGGCGTTAAAAAAATTCCGCCGCCGACGCCGATCAAACCCGATGTCAAACCGATAATTCCGCCGATCGCTAAAGCCGCCCATAAAGGATGTGTAACGTTAGCGTCCCGCTGGGCGTCGTGAGTGCGAGACGCACTCGCATCAACATCATTTTCTTTAAACTTCCAGGCCAGCCGAAAAGCGGCGAAAAGCAAGCATAAACCCAGAAGAACTTTATAATACTTGACGGGTAGATTTATCATTCCGCCGACGAACGCCAGCGGAACCGAAGCGGCGGCAAAGGGCAAAAAGACTTTCCAATCAAAATGTCCGCGGCGGTAAAATTGAATCGCGGCAATCAGCGAAACAAAGATATTCAAAGCGAGAGCGGTCGGTTTCGTCACATTCGGAGCGACCGCAAAAAACGCCATCACCGCTAAATAGCCCGAACCGCCGCCGTGTCCGACGGAAGAATATAAAACGGCAACCAAAAAGATCGCCGCTAAAATAAAAATCTCGAAACCTTCCATCTTCTTCTAAAGTTGCAGAGTTGCAGAGTTACGGAGTTGCAGAGTTTTTTCAACTCCGTAACTCCGTAACTATCATTAACTCCGTAACTCTATAACTCAATCGTGTGAGAATGAACCGGAGCGGCTGAACCGTCGTCGAATTCCGCTCCGGCACGCACGCCGATCTCGGCGATCTCTTCAGCTGTTTTTCCGGTTTCGTAAACCGCGAACATCGCTCCGAGGGCGAAATCGCCGCCGCTTCCGTTGGCGTAGAATTTTGAATATTCCTGGACGAAGCGGTAGGAACTCAAGCCGAAAATTCCGCACCGGTTGGCGATCAAAATATCGCCGCGAAAGGTCTCGAAATCCTCGTCATCATCGGGACGCAGGAAATATTCTTCCTTCAAATTTTTGTGTAACTCCAAGCCGAAGCGGAAAATATCGGCGACATTCGCGAGGCGTATGTTTTTCTTGGTCGTTGAAAGAAAATCCTGCAAGGCGATCTGCAAAGAGGCCGAACCGGAAACGCCCAGGAAATTTTCTTTGTGTTTGATGATCTTTCCGTGATTGACGACATACGCGGCGGATTCTTTCGTGCTTCCGCAGGTCGTCAAAGTGTCGGCGGCAATCACCGCCTTCCCGTCTTTTTTTACTACTACAATCGTTGACATATTTTTTGTAATTGATTGAGTATATGAAAAATTCTCCGAAAATAAAAAACGGGATTGCCTTATTAAAAGCAATCCCTTGGAAAGGAGGACAATTACGATTCACATTTATGCCGAAATCGCTTTTTCCACCTGCCCTTGTTCGATGATCGTTTCTTCGAACTGTTCTTCTTCGGTCGAACCCGTCAAAGCCGTCGTTGACGACATTCCGCCGGAAATGACCTGCGTTAAAGCATCGAAATATCCCGTGCCGACAAATGCCTGATGTTTGGTCGCCCGGTAGCCTTCGATCTCAGTGGCAAATTCGCGTTCCTGCAGTTTTGCATAAGCGGTCATCTGCTCGGTTTGATAATCTCTCGCCAGTTCGAACATCGCAAAATTAAGCGAATGGAAACCAGCCAGAGTAATAAATTGAAATTTGTAACCCATCGCCCCGAGTTCGTTCTGAAATTTTGCAATCGTGTCATCATCGAGTTTTTTCTTCCAGTTAAATGAAGGTGAACAGTTATAGGCGAGCATCTTATCCGGAAATTCGGCGTGAATCGCTTCGGCAAATTTTCGGGCTTCTTCCAAATTCGGCTCACTCGTTTCGCACCAGACGAGATCGGCATAGGGAGCGTAGGCGAGTCCGCGGGAGATCGCCTGATCGAGTCCGCTTCGGACATGATGAAAACCTTCGACAGTTCTTTCGCCCGTGCAGAAAGGTTTGTCGTTGTCGTCTATATCGGAAGTTAAAAGATTCGCTCCATTCGCATCGGTTCTTGCAACCAGCACGGTCGGAACTCCGCAGACGTCTGCCGCTAAGCGAGCCGCAATCAATTTCTGCACGGCTTCCGATGTCGGCACGAGAACTTTTCCGCCCATATGTCCGCATTTTTTGGCGGATGATAATTGATCTTCAAAATGAACGCCGGCGGCTCCCGCTTCGATCATTGACTTCATGAGTTCAAAGGCATTGAGATTGCCGCCGAAACCGGCTTCGGCGTCGGCTAAAATAGGTGCGAACCAGTGAATTCCATTTTTGCCTTCGGAGGTGTATATTTGATCTGTCCGCTGGAGCGAGTTATTTATTTTCTTGACGAGTTCCGGCACACTGTTCGCGGGATAGAGGCTCTGATCAGGATACATCTGTCCCGCGACGTTTTGATCCGCCGCCACTTGCCAACCACTGCAATAGATTGCCTTCAAACCGGCTTGCACTTGCTGAACGGCTTGTCCGCCCGTTAAGGCACCGAGAGCATTGACGTAATCGGTTTCTTTCATCAGTTTCCAAAGACGTTCCGCTCCGAGCCTCGCAAGCGTGTATTCGACTTTGACCGAACCGCGAAGTTTCAAGACATCTTCCGCCGTGTAATTTCGCTCAACGCCATCCCAACGCGGATTTTCCGCCCAATCTTTTTCTATTTCTCTGATCTGTTCTTCCTGTTTCATCATAAAAAGTATCTCCTTTTGAATTAAGCCGTTTGACGATAAGCATCTTTTGTAGTTTTTTGCTATCAAACCTATTTATTAGAACGCTTACCGCCAAGCGACTATCTTGTAAAAAATTAAATCGGATCGAACTGTCCGTTTGTGATCATCTCCTCGCTGATGTGTCTCGCTTCAACGAATTTTTCGGATTCCTGTTGACGAACAGGTTCCGGCAATTCATCCAAAATCTTGTTTAATTCTTCATCGAAAATCTGCGTGATAAATTCCGGCGTGTGTTTTACCTGTTTGCCGTCATCCATAATTTTTACCGCATCTCGGTGTTTTATTCTTTGAGCAATCATCAAGCGATAAATCCGGTCCGTCGCCAAGTCTTCCATATAGCCGTCGAGAAGCGACGCACCTTTACCCGATAAAACGCCGTGGCGGTAACGAATGACCGTGCGGACGGCGGCCCGTGTGCCGTCCAAAGTATGTTTTCCGAGGCCTTCCGGAACGGGACGCAAATCCGGTTTTTCTTCGAGATCGGTTTTGCGGACATCTATCTGATTCGGTTTCGGAAACTGGGCGACGGCAATTTCATTTTGATCGGGATGCCCCGTCCAGGCACCGTCCATGCCGACTTCCGCTTCATTCTTTTTGTCGGCCTCCAAAACTTTCAACGCCCGTTCGTTTAATTCCTTATCGGCACGATTCGGGAAAAGTGCGGTCATTCCGCCGATGGCGAGAAGTCCGTGTTTGTGGCAGACCTCGACCTGCAATTCGCGTAAGTTCTGGAAAAACGCCACGTCCGATGGAATCGTATTCCGGTCGGGCAGAACCCATTTTTCGTTTTCGAGATTAAAATGAATGAGACTCGCCATATAATCCCAGCGGCCCAGGTTTAATCCCAAAATATGATCCCGCAGATTGTAGATAAATTCTTCGATCTGAAACGCAAACGGATGGGCTTCGACCAGAGCCATACATTTGATATAGCCTTTTTCCCAACCGAGTTTTTCTTCGACCGCTTGAAACAGATCACGCCAAAACAAACCTTCTTCCGCCGATTCGGATTTCGGAATGTAAAAACATAAGTTGTGTTTGAGTTTTTCGCGTTTGACTCCGAAGGCGATGCGGGCGACATCATAGACCGAAGCAGAAATCAATTCCTCGCGGATAACTCCGGCCTGATGAAGATGAAGACCGCGGACGCGCGTCCAAATGACAGTGTCGGAATTTTTGATTGAAACTTCCGTTCCGCGTTTTTGATCGTAAAAGGTGAGATCACCATGCAGGGCGAGAATCGCATTCCGGATTCCTTCCGAAAGATTCTCCCAGGTGTTGGCCATCGAATCCTCGAGGTCTATCATCACGCCCGGAGCGTTCGAGTTGAGCATTTTGACGACCAACGCTCCATCGTCCGCCGGCCCCGTCATCTGATTCCGCTGATCTTCGCACCACGCCGGCAGTTCGATCTGCCAATCGCTCGTCACTTCTTTGCCTGTTTCCCGATAATCCGGCAGATTGCCTTCGTGCGATTCTTTCAAAACCTCCGCTCGTTTGCGTACCAGTTCCTGCTGACGCGGCGTAAATCTCGCGTGCAGATCGCATAAAAAATCCGCGAAATCAATGGTTAAATGCTTTTCCAGATGAAAGTTATACGGGGCGTGATTGATGCGTTTATCAAACACACGTCCCTGAGTTCCGTGATCCATAAATTTTACTCCTTTATTATTTGGTGTTCAATATCTTGAACAAATGTTCTCAATGTTGAAACAAACATAAACCGAAAATAATTTAAAGTAAATAGAAAATGAACCGTAGTTCAATATATTGAACAGTTTTTCACAATCTCGAACTATTGTTGCCAAATGTGTTATAAAAATTTACACTTTCATCTGAGAAATCATCGCGTAGAGGATAGAATTAACCGCTGATCTCGTTATACATTATGTCGCAAGAAACAACGTCCAGAGCCGTCGAAAGAGCCCTATCAATCATTGAATTGGTCGCCGAAAGTCAGAAACCCCAGAGCAACGCCGACCTGAGCCGCCGCCTGAAAATCCCGAAAAGTTCGGCAAGTTATATCTTGCGGGTTTTGGAAAACCGCGGATATTTGCGGCGGGACGACGGCGGAAAGTATCAGCTCGGTTTGAAACTTATGAGTTTGTCGAGTGATTCTTTAACCCATACGGATATCCGCGAGGTAGCAAAGCCCGTCTTGCAGGATTTTTTGAAAAAGACGCGTCTGCCGGAAGCACATTTGGCGGTCTTGGATAACGGGCGGGCGGTCTATATCGAAAAGGTCGAAAACGAGAGAAGTTTTATCCGAATGGACATCTGGGTCGGTCATCGCCTGCCCGTTCACACAACATCCATCGGAAAAATTCTGGTTTCGGGGATGACGGATGAAGAGATCCGCGAAATTTTGGAATTACGCGGGATGGAGAAGAAGACTCCGAAATCCATTACTTCCATAAAAAAATTTTTGGCGGAGATAAAAAAAGTCAGGGCCGAAGGCTACGCGGTTGATGATGAGGAAAATTCCGAGGAAGTCCGCTGTCTCGCCGCTCCGATCTTTGATGCGAACGGAAAAACAATCGCCGCAATCGGAGCATCGAGCACAATTTTGCAAATCGATAAAACGCGAATGCCCGATCTGATTAGGGAAATAAAAGATTCCGCCGAAAAGGTTTCGCGGCAGATCGGATACAATTGTTAAAAATTTTTGAAAGAAAAAACTACGAAAGGCACGAAATATATACGAAAAGACACGAAAAAAACATTGGGTATCTTTTGTAAAATTTCGTGCTCTTTTCGTGATTTTCGTAGTTTATTTGAGTTTTATCTTATGGCAGGTCATCGGCAAGCCGGTTGAATCGTCGAATTCCACACCGGCCTTGATGCCGATCTTGGCGATGTCTTCGGCTGTTTTGGATTTGTCTTCGTAAGCGACGAACATTGCTCCGAGGGCGTAATCGCTTCCGCTTCCGTAGGCGTAGAATCTCGAAAGTTCCTTGACGTAGCGGTATTCGCTCAGGGCATAGATGCCGCTCGGATTAGCGAGAAGCATATTCGCCCGCGAAGATTCAAAGGCATCGGAGGAATTTTTTTCTGCCCGCAGATAATAGTCATCCTTGAGACGCTTGTGGATCTGCACGTAGGCGTTGAAGATTTCTTTTTCGGTCGAAAGTTTTATTTCCTCGACCGACTTGGCGAAAAAATCTTCCAGAACCGTCTGCGAGGCACTCCAGCCGGTCAGGGCAAGATAATTTTCGCCGTATCTGATGATCTTTTTATTATTTTTTATGTAGCGTGCCGATTCCAATTGACTGCCGTAGGTCGTTAATGTGTCGGCGGCGATCGCGGCTTCTTTTCCTTTTCTGACGACAACGATTGTGGTCATAAATTATTGATGTGCCTCCCATTTTTTTGTATAACTTTAATCTGCTTTTTCGTTTTTATTTTTCACATATTTTACAAATGTATATATTGCAAGTCCGCCCAAAATAACAGGTAATGAAAATAAAAATAATGTAAAGACAAAATAACCAAACACAAAAATCCAATCAAAAAAATCTACTTTCACAAATTTTATTGATGTGCCTCCAAAGTTTTGTTATTTACTACTTCCAACCATTTATCCCAGTCCTTTAAGGCAAGTTCGACTTGAAAAGCATGGCGTTCACGTTTGTTTCGATATTTTCGACGCAGTTCAGGCGGAAGTTGTTCGAGCAAACCGAATGTAATGTTGACAGGCTGAAAATTCTTTGTTTCGGCGTTGGCAACATATCGGCACAGACCGCCAATTGCCGATTTTGACGGGGCTTGAAGCAGACTTTCACCTTGTAAGAGTCGGACGGCATTTATTCCCGCGAGCCAGCCCGTGCCGACCGATTCGAGATAGCCTTCAACTCCCGTGATCTGTCCGGCAAAAAACAGATTCATTTGCTTTTCAACCTGCAGAAAATCATTCAGAACTTTCGGTGAATTGATAAATGTATTGCGGTGGATCTGTCCGTATTGCAAGATGTCGCAGTTTTCCAGTCCCGGAATCAATTGCAAAATTCTTTTTTGTTCGGGATAACGCAGATGATTTTGAAAACCGACCAAGCTGTAAGCATCAGCCATCTGATTCTCTTGTCTTAACTGCACGGCGGCATAGGGTTCTTTGCCCGTTTTCGGATCGGGCAGACCGACGGGTTTCATACAGGCAAACCGCAATGTATCAACGCCGCGGCGGGCGGTTTCTTCCAAAGGCAGACAGGCTTCAAACCAATGCGTTTCCTCGAATCTTTTTAACGGAACTGATTTCGCGTTGATGAGTTCATTGTAAAATACCTCGTATTCCTCTTTTGTAAACGGGCAATTGATGTAATCATCGCCGCCGCGTCCGTAGCGGGCCGCTTTGTAGGCGATCTCCATATTGATCGAATCCGCCGCGACGATCGGAGCGATCGCATCATAAAAATAAAGCTGATCGTCGCCCGTGAGT